>JAJFHY010000254.1 GCA_021775375.1 Amylibacter sp.
CCAGATGTACATGCACTAGACGTTGGAATAATACGCCCTGTAATGCCAAAAAATACACCAATGTTGACTGCCGCCGAATGGCTCATCATTTTAACATAACTTGTGGCCGTAAGGTTATGCATTGTCCCGTCGTTCATAAACTCTGCAAAAGCAGTCATTGGTTCAGTACTTCCAAACGAGGACCCATAGGATATGCCAACCCTTCCCGACTGCAGTAAATCGGCGTGACTTAATCCTGCGTCACCAAGAGCTTGCTCAGTCGCAAAAACGGCCAATCTGGATACTGGCCCCATACTGCGAAGCTTTTTACGGGGATAATCACCCGTAATATCAAAACCATTAATAGGGCCGGCAAGCCGAGTATTTAAATCAGCATATCGATCCCATTCGGGCATATGACGAATACCCGTGGCACCCTGTTCCATTTTTGTACGGATACCACCCCAATCACTACCCAGTGACGTAATGCCACCAAGTCCCGTGACCACAACACGACGCATTAGTACATTCCCCCATTCACGGAAATGACTTGACGTGTAATATAAGCGGCATCTTCAGAACACAAAAAGGCAACGGTCGCCGCCACTTCATCTGGCAATCCCAGCCTACGCATAGGAATAGCTTTCTTGACTTCATCGATGGGAATGTCGTCCAGCATCTGAGTTTCAATCAAACCTGGCGCAACACAGTTAACTGTAATCTTGCGCTTGGCAAGTTCGACAGAAAGCGCCTTCACAGCCCCGATGAGGCCGGCTTTTGATGCGCTATAATTGACTTGTCCACGGTTCCCCATCACCCCGGAGACAGACGACAATGCAACAATACGCCCACCTTTTCTCTGTGAAATCATTGGCATAGTTAAAGGGTGTAATACGTTATAAAATCCGTCTAAATTTGTATGCAACACCTGATCCCATTCCTGACCGGACATTGCTGGAAAGGCTGCATCACGAGCAACGCCTGCATTCAAAACAACACCATAATAAGGTGCGTTTGCGTTTATATCCGCCTCTAAGATATTTTGGCAATGTGCCCTATCTGATATATCGAACTGAAGAACGCGTCCAGATTGACCGTTTGCACGCACCTGTTCCAAAGTTTCCTCTGCGCCGGATCGATCATTGCCATAATGTACGACAATATCAAAACCGTCTTTTGCCAAGCGCACCGCTATTGCTTTTCCAATGCCTTTGCTTGCCCCGGTTACAAGAATTGTTTTTTGCATCAAACTACTAAACCTAATTAATCATAATTTATTTTTATCGTATTCATACGGCTGGTACACATTTAACTTTGCCTCAGCCAAAATATGTTTTTCATCTGAAATTTGACAATCGAATGCCGCCATCTCTCCATCATCATAAAGAACACACGATTTAGCGACAAGACTACTCCCGATCGTATACGCATTTGTGAACAATTTTAACTTCCGAACACTCACTAAAAAACCGATACGAACGGCATTGCCCGCATCAAGTGCTTTTATGCCGCTAAAACAAGCTACTGTCTGTGCCATATACTCTATACCAATATAGGCTGGTACTGCGTTTTCATTTAAAAACGGAGAGCCTAGCTTTATCTCAATGACGGATTGAATGCTTTCATCATCATAGCATTCTATCCGATCGATTAGTATCATAGGAGCTTCATGGGCAATAAGGTCGGAAACGTTATATTTGCAAACACGCATACGCTACCCTTTGCCCAGAATTACACTGATATTATTGCCACCAAATGCAAATGAATTGGTCATCATAAGTTCTGATCCGGCATCTTGTTTATCACCAGCTTTTACGAAACCCAGTTCTGGAATATCTTTATCAATTTCTTCATCCCACAAATGAGGAGGCAACTGTCGTTGTGCATAATCTTCCTGAAGAGCCATCCATAAAAACGCAATTTCACTCGCTCCGGCTGCACCTAACATATGACCAGTCATAGGTTTTGTAGAGCTACAGCAAACCTCACGCCCAAATACTTGCGATACAGCGCGCCCTTCCATTGCATCATTCAACAGGGTCGCGGTGCCATGTAAATTCAAATAGCTTATTTGTTTTGATGAAATATCAGCGTAACACAAAGCGCTTTCCATGGCTTTAATTGCCCCGCTTCCCGTTGGATCCGGTGCGCTGAAATGATGTGCATCTGATGACTCACCTATACCCCGAATGCAAACTGCACCCTCATCCTTTGATATAATAAACGCAACGGCACCTTCCCCTATATTAATGCCATCTCGGTTAAGGCTAAAAGGATTGCAAATCTCGGATGACAGGGAGTTTAATGATTGAAAGCCATTCAAGGTTAAACCGCACAAAGTATCAGCACCGCCAACAATCACAGCATCACAAAGGCCGGCATTTATAAAGCGCTTCGCAGAGGCCAAACTTTTCGCGCTTGAGGTACAGGCAGTTGAAATGGTCATCGCCGGTCCGGTTAGCTTATAGTAATTTGACACGAAATCTGAAATAGAATCGATTTCTTGGTAAGCGTAATCATATTCATCAGGAAAATTTCCATTTTCGACTTTAAAGGTAATTCCTGTTTCGGCATCCGATATACCAGATGTACTAGACCCCAGAATGACACCAACACGGTCAGATCCAAAGCGTTCTATCGCAGCCAATATGTCATCTTCAATTTCATGTAATGCCATAAGCATTAATCGATTGTTACGCGTATTGTGTTTATGCATAGATGATGGAATTTCAGGAAGCGTTGCATGAACGGCACCTACCCAAACAGAACGGTCTAATACCAAATCATCACGTTCAACCATACCCGCTTGCGATCCTGCGAACAGATTTTGGGCAACCTGTTTTTTGCCGACCCCAAGCGGATTTACTATTCCAAGAGCATTTATATACGTTACATTACTCATTGGTTATCTCTGAAGATTGTATTGTTAATTGTTGTTTAAGTCTTTGGTCCTCAAATATTGTTGTTTCAGACCAAGCATTTTCCCTGTTCGATGCATATGTGATCGTGATAATATCTTTACCGTTAGAAACAACACGCCTTTGATGCTTTTTATCATCCATAATTGCATAATTACTTAGTAGTTGTGAAGTTACGTCGCGTGTGGGCCAGTAAACCAGCATAATATGCTTAAGCACATCTTCGGATAGCACCGTTTCCGGCAACCAGTCGGCACGAGAGGTACGCAAACCATTTTGCCCCCAATTTATCTCCATTGCACGCCGACCAAAGGTATCGATGGCAAGTAAATGCAATTCAGTTTTTGAAATACTAATCCGCGCCTGAAATGTGTAACTTTGATTGCCATTTTGTCCTGACAACAACTGTGCTGCTTCTATTTCACGACCGGGGAAAGACCATGTGGGATTTTGCACCATCACTTGCGAAAAGCCACGTATGGTCGGCATTTTTGGTGCTGGCGCACCGCACGCAACAAGCACAGTACATGCAATAATTAACCAACTTAGGCGCATTGATTTCCCACCAAAGCCAGATATTTTTTGGGGTTTGTCACAAACACATTTTTCTCGTCCCAAGCGTAACCTGCCAAGACTGATACAATCATGCTCTTTATACTGTTTTCGCCTTGCGGAGGGTTCTTTATAATTTTCTGTAAGCTACCATCATACCACGCTTCAACAAAAGCTTTGAAACATTCGACACCCACTTTCAATGGCGTTTCGAAATCTTTTTGCCAGTCCACCTTTTCACCATTTAACTGCCGAACCAATGGTTCAACAAGTAAATCTGCCGACTTCATTGCAACTGTCACACCTGAAGAAAAAACAGGATCCAAAAATTCTCCTGCATTTCCCAAAAGCACATAATTATGCGCACATAAATGAGAGACATTACAAGAATAACCTTTCATCTCACTCACTGTCCGTATTTCTTTTGCATCCGCTAATAATCCGGATAATTCATCCACCTCTGAAATCAAACTCCACAGTTTCTGTGACGGATTTCCATCGATTTTGGCTAGCCTTTCGGGCGTAGCAACAACACCGATTGAAGATTGGCCGTTGCCAAAAGGAATAAGCCAATACCAAATATCAGGTTCGTTTGGATGAACAGTAATCAATATCTTGTTCCTATCAAATTCCTTTGTAGAGAGCTGATCTGAAATATGGGTAAATAGAGCATGGCGAACCGGAAACGTAGAAGGACGCTCAAGTCCAAGCATGCGGGGTAAAACCCGACCATATCCACTTGCATCCACAATGAAACGACAACGCAATGCAATTTGATTACCGGCATCATCATTCACCAATAAGTCCGCACCATCATCATTGAGTGTAATGCTGCTAACCTCGTGGCCATAACGGATTTCAACACCGTTTTTCACGGCCTCATCAGCCAGTAATTTATCGAAACTAGAGCGCTGAACCTGAAAGGTTGTTGCCCAGCCTTCTGCGCTTTTCTCTTCGAATGCAATATTGCTTTTCTTGTCCCCAAACGCAAACGCAGCTCCATTCTTCATTTGGAAATCAGCGTTTTTCAAAGCCTCCATCATGCCGGCTTTTTCAATGAATTCCATTGATTGCGGCAGTAGGCTTTCGCCAATAACAAATCGGGGAAAATGTGATTTCTCTAAAACGGTCGCATTAACACCTTTTTGTGCCAACAATGCAGCCGCCATCGTTCCGGATGGCCCCGCACCAATGATAACAACATCACATTCAAGATCAGACACGCTCATAAATAAATTCCTATTTGTTTTCTTGGGCGAATGGAGCCAGCCCAAAAGCCAGAATAATTCCGATTAAAATTGTTTGTCCGAACGCATGTACGGCATATTGTTGGCTCAAAGCTAATAAACCAAAAGCAAAGATTGTAGACAGGGCTGATAGACCGTTGGCAAGTAGGCTTATATGTAAATTTTCTTTGCTGCTTTCTGTGCAAAAAAGTGCATAATCCAAGCCCAAAGCAAAAACCAGCATTAATGCCATAGCATTAAAAAAGGTAAAGCCTCCACCCATCAAAGCGATAATAAACGGGGTCAATACAACGGCAAGCATTGGGGCTGCAATTACCATAAGTGCCCTTTTGGCACCGTAGCGTAAGCTCAGAAACCCAAAGATAATTACGCCTGCAACAGCTAATAAAGCAAGCGCGCGCTGGCGGTAATCGGTTAAAACTTTACTGATTTCATATGCCGGATCAACAAACCTAATATGGTCGTTTTCGGCCCCAAGCATTGCAAGGCTTTGCACATCTTTAACCCCTTTTAGTGCTATCAAATGAACGACACTGTCTTTGCTCTTCTCAATCTGCAACATCATGAGAGAAGCAAAACTACCCAATGTTTCCAACTGTTCCAGGGTTAAGAAACCTTCACTGTGATTTGAATACCCAGCAGTGCGGTTCAAATCAATAGTCTGCAAATACTCGCTAAGATGATCACCAAGTAAATGATCTGATATCAGTTTGCGATTTTCTTGTTGTCGTGCGGCAGACGGCACCAACGTCGACAATGCGGTATAATCCGATAGTCGGTTCTGTTCAATTAGATGTTCGAGTTGGGTACGTAATGCTTCTTCTGTGATTAAGGTATCTTCTTGCGTAGTCCCTTTTACCAAATAAAACTGCGCATCGTTTTCAATGCCGGTTAGCTGCTTAATTGCAGCTTCTTCAGCCAAAATACTTTTCGGCAAGCTTTGCAAACGCCGGATATCATCGTCTACATCAAGCTGGATATAACCTATACAAACGACACCCGATATTACCGCCAATCCAATCCATTTAGCCGTATTATTATCTGCCCTACTCCATAATTTTTGGTATACATTTACGAGCCAAAACTTCTTTGCTGAATACTCTATGGTTGCCCCATGATCCAATTTTGGGAATATAAAAACAACGGTCAAATACGACATGATCAGGCCAGATGTTGAAAATACGGCGATTTGTTGCAGTCCTGGGAATGGTGTCAATGCAAGGGTCATGAAACCAATAACAGAGCTTATTAGCCCTAAAGTTAAACTGGGTAGAATGGCATTGATACGTTGCAGTGGTGTTTTATTTGATGCTGAAAATCGTTCGCAGCAATAATGAAACGCATTGTCAACAGCGATACCCATCAAACCTGCGCCAAACACTAAAGCCATCAAATGTATCTTATCAAAAATGATCAAATTAACGGCTAAAGCAAAACTAACGCCTGATACAATTGCTAACAAAGACATCCAGATAGGTTGCAATCCCCTGAAGATAAAAAAAGCTAAAAGCAGGATAGCAACAATGGAGACCAGACCTATTCTTGATGCTTCTGTTTTTGCACCGGACGTTGCATGGTTTGCATAAAAAACCGCACCCATTTTTTTAATATCAATACTCGGACTTTTATTTTTCAGTCTGATTGTAAATTCATTAAAAAACGGAATGAACTGCGCTTGAAATTTTGGTGAATACGGTTCTCCAACAAGCTCCATATCCAAAATAAAAGAATACTCCCCATCTTTTTCAACAGTCGGAAGCCCTGCGACAATGTTATATTTTGTCTGACCAATCGGAAGCTCTGAAAAGTATCGTGGCAAGAATAAATACGGATCTCTTTGGATAAGATCACTGTCAGCAATGCCAAATGGAGAAAACATTTGTGCGATTGCGTCTTCATAAACGCTTTTCACATCACCAGTTTTTAAAAACTTTCTGTCTTGGTCTGACAACAAGCCCATTCGGTATGGAAAATATACTTGCCCAACCTCTTGAACAGATAATTCCCGCCTGCCGTCCTTTGAAGGATGTATAAAGCCCTCGCGTTCTAATGCATTTCGCAAATCCATTGACGCGTTTTGTGCTTGCTCAATATCTTCATCTGAAACAACGACTATTATACGACTTGAGGCTTGAGTTTGCATCATGTCTTTGGCTTCGTGTATCCACTTTTCTTCTGTAGTTTGTTTTGGAAGCAAGGCCAGTATATTGTTTTCAAGAGGCAGACCCGATGACAGTTTTATTCCAATCACAATGAATGAAAAGACGATCAAACTGACCCAAAGAACAAAGCCTGCATTCTTCACCGAAGATATCCTTTAAGCTCTGGTAAAGTTGAAACATTGACAACGGAATGCTGCGATAAAAATATCATATCCCAGTCGCCATTTGTGCGTTGAATTTCAATTGTTTCTACATATGCATCACCGGACAACTCGATGTTTTTAATCGCTGAAACTTGTCCGGCATCGTTTGGCTTGAATGATAATGACCATTTATCGCCATTGAACTTTGGCTTCGTGTTGAATTCACTTTCCAACTGCTCCCAACCACCTTTTAGCGTTGCTTCCATAATAGATTGCAACATTGCAAGACCAGGGAGTTTTGATGCAGGTATACGAAGTGTCTTTCGCCCACCTACCGTTTGCAAAATACCCTTGTCATTTACGGTCAAGCGGCTTTCAAATGGGGATTTTGTCGACCAGATCACTGCTTTTTTCGGTAAAAGGTAAAACTGTCCATTGGATTTGATAGGGCTACCAAACCCTTTTAGATGGCGCTCTTGACTAAATTTTGCAGTCAATACCTCACCCTTTTTTAACGCGACTGTTTTCGGTATGACTGCGGCAAAACCAGTGTTTGCAATCACAATCAATGCAATTGCAAATATTATTCGCATATTAAATATCTTACTTTATTTTGTAATACTTCGGGTGATACGAAACTCATTTCCTGCGTCTCAATATCAACAGCAACCTGGATTGTTGCCCCTTTTGTAAGTTTCTCACCAGTCTTTATGTCAGTTATCAAGTATTTAATTTTCAGCCTGTTTTCATATTCAATTAATGTCGCAGTAACCATAACTTCCTGCAAAAACCTTATTGACCGAACATATTTCAGATGCACGTCAACGATAGGCCAAACATAACCTGAGTTATGCATCTCATTGTAATTATATCCAATTTTATCAAGTAATTCGCAGCGCGCTTGTTCGAAATATTCAAGATATTTCCCATGCCATACGATACCCATAGGATCTAGGTGATAAAACTGTATTTTAATTGGAATAGACACAGAAATCATATCGCAATCTTTCAATTCTGCACGTCATAAAGTGGCCATGATTGATCACGAATTTTATCCATCAGATATCGTAATATACTCTCAAGCGGTTCGTCTTCGTTGATAAATGGAATGCAGTTCTGCAGATTTTCTTGGAAATTGCGAACTACCGGCGTTAGATCGTCAATTAGGCACTCGCCACTACGGTGCCTTAGACGCAAAGCTTGGCACACTGCAATCAAATGACCGGACACCACTTGGTCTGTTAAGTCCAGATTGCGCAGACAATCACGGGCAGCAATAGTTCCCATGCTGACTTTATCTTGGTTATGACACTCCGTTGAACGCGAAAATACGCTTGCGGGCATAGTATTTTTCAAAGCCTCTGCTGTCCAAGCCGAAACCCCGATTTGCACAGCTTTCAAACCATGATTTAATGGCATACGATCACCCAATGCCCCTGACAGGTTAGATGGTAATCCGTTGTTAAATTTAACATCAACCAACAGAGCCATTTGTCGATCTATTAAATCTGCAATATTTGCTACGATATTTTTCATACTATCCATGACAAAAGCTATATGGCCACCATAAAAATGGCCGCCATGGATCACCCGACCTTCGTCCGCATCAATAATCGGATTGTCGTTGGCGCTGTTAAGTTCCGTTTCAATAATCTGTTTGAAAATTGGCAACATGTCTTGCAACACACCGATAACATGGGGGGCACAACGTATAGAATAGCGGTCTTGCAATCGAACCAGAGGCATTTTCGCCTGACTGCCACCTAAATCGTTGCGCACTCGCTCTGCGATAAGATTTTGCCCCGGATGCGGTTTGGCAGCAAATAGTGTTGCATCGAAATGCTCGGGATTTCCCATTATCGCTATACTTGTCATAGCCGTAAGTCGAGATGCCAATTTTGCCAAATAATCTGCACGTTGGTAGGCAAAAACCGCTAACCCAGTCATTACGGCCGTACCATTCATGATCGCCAAGGCCTCTTTGGGGCGCATAACGAGAGGTTTAATATTCAACGCATTGAACACATCCATAGTTGGGCGGCGTTCGCCCTGATAGAGCACCTCTCTTTCACCAATCAAAACCGCTGCGACATAGGACAATGGCGTTAAATCACCGCTGGCACCTACCGATCCCTCTTCTGGGATTACAGGCAGAATATCATGATCCAACAACGTCGATAATAGATTAATCAAATCCATACTGACGCCGGATGCGCCCCGACATAGCGATGCCAAACGAACTGCTAGAACAGAACGCGTTATTTCGGGTTCCAAAATGTTACCCAAACCGCAGCCATGGAATCGTGATAAATGAATTGGCAATTCATACGCCTGTTCCAAGGGTACCGCCCGTGTACAACTATCACCATATCCGGTTGTGACGCCGTAAATGACACCGTCTTTTGCTAAAAGATCATCAAGAAACTGAGACCCCTTTGAGATTTTATCGGTAAAAGTTTGTGATGACGATACTTGGCAATGCTTACGCTTTTTTGCGACATCATAAATATCATCTATTGTTAGTTCTTCTTCACCAAAAACAATACTTGGAATTTTTAACATAAAATATGCTCACAATAAATTAGAAATGGCTATAGGGTTGTCACTTGCCCCTAATCCAAAACTCGAAAAAGTTAAACCATTGATATGGGTGTTTTTTGCAAAACCGTTCCAAAAAGGCCACGTATATAGATAGGGCGTTTTTAATTGCAGCTTCACGATTTTTACGTGGTAGTGTTATTTGGTCTGATAGTTTTTCAAAAATAACTTGGTATTTAGACCCATCTTTCATACATAACATCATGTAAACAGGTGCTTTTAAAAGTGCTGCGAGTATTACACTCCCTTGACCGAATAGTGCTTTATAACCAATAAATTCAATCTCTGATACGCGTTTTGAATCTGATACAGGTGTGCGATCTCCGGCGATTACAATCCACTCGCCATTCGCCAACCTATCTTGCAACTCAATTGCCGTTGCGGGTCCTAGATCTGATACTTGAAGCATATCGACAATCGCGTCCGGGCTGTATTTCGCCAGAAGCTGGTTAAAATGCACAGCGTGTTTTGTGTGTGTCAAAACAGTGATCTTCACGCCACTTCGTTTACGCGCCAAAGCTCTACAAATTTCAATATTTCCAAGATGTGAAGCAAAAACGACAACACCTTTTCTGCTACTGATAACCGCGTCCATTTCCGCTTCGTTTACGATTATCAAATCTGCCAAAGACACATCCCCCATCCATGCAGAGAACTTATCTAATGCCATTTGCGCAAAATGTCTGAAATGCAGGAAACTTTGCCACCAATTCGCATTAATTTTCGGCGTAACAACCCGCCCTATACGCTTTAAGTAATCCAATGAGGCTGCGCGTTGCTTTCGCCCTGTTAGAAAAAAATACACCAAAATCGGCTGCATTGCATAAAAGCATATTTTTCGCCCAAGCAGATGATAGATAAACGCCATAATGCTCAAACCCCATGACATTCCCCTCTCATCTAAGCCAGCCCAATGTGTTGCGGGCGAAACTTTGCGTGGACGGTTTCGCAGAATTTTCGGCAAGTTCAACAACATGGTAAAAACCAGCCGGGTATGCATTTTTGTAATATGCCAATTGTCCCGCAAAACATGAAAATTCGATATGTTGTCTACAGGGTAATTAACCCGCACAGGCGTCATAATAACCGGCACCCCTTGCCAGAATAAGCGCACCATAATCTCAATATCAAAGTCCATACGCTGACCAATTTTGTTTTGGTCCAGTAACTTATGGCAAGCAGCTAATGGATAGACCCTATATCCACACATACTGTCTGAGATTTGAAACGACAGTGTTTCAATCCACACCCAAACATGTGTTAACCAACGCCCGATCTTTCGTGATTTTGGAACTGTTTCATCATATATCGGTTTCCCGCTGATCAAACAATCCGGGTGGCATTTGGCAAGGATTAGTAATGCCGGTAAAGCATTCGTCTCATGCTGGCCATCGGCATCAAGTTGAATACCGTGCGTATAGCCAAGATCGTATGCTAACTTAAGGCCATAGCTTACCGCCCCACCTTTCCCGTGATTGATTTCCAACCTATGAACCTGCACGCCATTATCTGGGTCATTGAATTTTGCCAAAACTTCTTTTGTGGGGCTATCACTACCATCATCAATTATAAGAACGGGTAAGTTTTGTGCGCGCAGCTGATCTATAACTTGACCCACTGCGGTATTGTGATTGTAACTGGGTACGATTGCGCATGGGCAAAAATTCATATTTTCCCCAACCGAATTCGCCCAGAGGAAAACTCTTCGTTTTCATCTTGGTATTTGAACAAGATACTCGAATTGGGTTGGTCATAATCTAATATCAACGACATTTCCATATCCGGGGATATAAACCGACGGAACTTTAACTGCGAGATATCTTGAACGGATAAAGACGTATCAAAATAATACTTTGCATATCGAACAGCCCAATCCAATTGGGCAACACCCGGCAATATCGGTTCATCAGGAAAATGGCCTTGGAATTGAAATAGCGACGGTGTCATTTGCAACAATAGGGTAATTTTCGGGTGAGCTATTAATTCTTGCAAAACCTTTGGGTCAGTTTGACTCGTTTGCCACGTCATCATTATATTTCGCCAAATAAAATTTATTGAATTACTACAATTAGAATTCGATATCTTAACTTATTTAAATAATGAAGATAAAACTTGATGTAAACGCTTCCCTTGCGGGTTTTGTGGTATCTGCTTCACAAAACGCCACCGTATGGGAAGTGTTACAAGTTCAAAACTACTGTGTAATTCTGTGCGTATTTTCTGTTTAAAGCGGAAATCACCATATCGTTTCCTCTCTTCCTCGCCCGATTGGTTTAAAACCGCAACACAAACCAGTGATTTCCGAGCGTCATCTAAAATCAGGGCTGCGGCATCCTCTACCCAGTCATGATTTATTAATACGCCTTCAATCTCTGGCAAAGATACACGCTTTCCTTCAACCTTTACAATTCGGTCATTGCGCCCAAGCAATTGAAATTGAACCTTTTTTGCAAAGCTAACAAGATCATTCGTCGAATGCCATTCATCTGTATCTAAATAGGGCGATTGCACTTGTAAAACACCACCGATTTCATCCAACTTGACTACATTAAATGGTGTCCACGTATTATTTTCAACCAATTGTTGTCGATGGGCGATACCGCCTGTTTCCGTACTGCCAAAGACTTCTACAGGAAGAGTTCCTAACCGAACTTCTGTTTGTTTTGCTGCTTTAAATGATAATGGCCCGCCAGAGCAAAACACGACATCCGGCGCATTTTTCTTATCAACCTCAAAGCCATCCGGATATCTTTCTAAATGCGCAGGGCTGGAAACTATGCAATATTTTTGATGCATTCTTGATGTAAGGGTTTCCCAGTATGCAAATGTTTCTACAACAAATGGCCGCCCTGCACATACCGGCCACAAAACCTTAAAAAGAAGCCCATAGATATGCTGATGAGTAACTGTAGACACTGTTATGCTGGAGGTAAGCTTTTCCCCAAAAAGCTCTTCTAGAACCGATACCTCGGCTTCCAGTTGTTGAAGTGTTTTATGAACTTTCTTGGGCTCACCTGTTGAACCTGACGTATAAAAATCTATACCGCAGGTTTCAGCATTCAACTTATAGAATGGGGTGTCGACAGCTGTGTTCTTTATATTTTCACCATCATTATTTAATTCAATTTCTCCATCTATCAATAAATTCAAACCTTGCGATTTTAGTAATCGTATCGTGTCTGGTTGGTTGTTAGATGGTAAAATGAGCGAACATCTTGCATGCAACAAGGCAAAAAAACTAACAGCAAATGTATAACTATCTTTTGCTACGAGAGCGAACGACAAACCATCTGTTGCTGGTAATTTATCAACAAGCATCTGCACATCTTTTTTGAATGTGTTAAATGTCAAACTCTGCTTACCTCTATAAGCAACCACATGCTCAGCTTTGCGGCCTTGCGATATAAGTTTGGAAATTGGCAAAAACATTAAACTTCACCGACATGGTTTTGCTTCACAAATTGACGGATAACGAATTCACCAGCAAACAATATGCCTATCAAAACATAAGAAATAAAACCGTTGTATAACGTCCAGATATAGATATCGCAGTAAAGTGCAGTCCATATAGATACGCACCCATTTAATATAAAAAACATAACCCAGAATACAGTAACTTTTTGAGTATATTTTACGCCGTTTGCATTTAATTCAGGCTCCACGATGCGCGCAAATCGTTCGATGATATTCGGAGGGTAAAACAGCGAATATATGAAGATCAGAGCAAAACCAAAACTTATTGTTAATGGATATATTTTTATTGCAAGCTGGTCATTTAATGGCAAAAGAATAACGATCAACAGTAAGCTGCACACAAGGACCATAATTTCAGGCCATTTAATTTGTGCAGCCTTACCAATCAATAGGCGTAAAATGATAATAGCTATAAGGAAAAATCCGATAATATATGGTGGAAAATAATTCAAACCAAAATACACAATGGCCGGATAAGCAATTCCGACTAAAGTAAGGATTATACCATAAACGTTAGGCGCCCTCTGTAACAAGATCACACACCTGATCGACGATATCACCAACAGTTCTGACTTCTTTGAACTTTTCCGGGGGGATTTTTCTACCAGTCATTTCTTGTAATTTAATTGCAAGATCAACCGCATCAATGCTGTCCAGATCCAAATCTTCGTAAAGCTTCGCTTCCAGGTGGATATCCTCTCTTGATGCCTCAAATAGAGTTTCCAGCAAGTTTGTGAGGTTCACCAATACCTCATCACGCGTCAACATTGCTTTTCTCCTTCGATGAACTGGAGATGAACTTGGCTAGATTGCTTACGGATGAAAAATGCGACTTTACATCTTTGTCCTGCGCGTCAATTTTTACATTATATTTCCTTTGAATTGCCATACCTAGCTCTAGTGCATCAATCGAATCCAAACCCAGCCCTTCTGTAAATAGTGCTTCATTACTTACAATCTCTTCTGAAGAAATATCCTCAAGATCCAGTGAAGAGATAATCAGCTGTTTAATTTCAAGTTCAAGATCATCCATATTATTATTTTCCAATAAAATATTTTTCTAATTCTCGCGTAAGTTCTCTTGCAGCGATGCTTCTCGTCTCCTGCAATAAATACTGTGATATGTCCAGACAGTCCCCAACAGTAATTATAATTTTAACGCACGTTGGGGCAACACGGTACCACGGGGTACCTTTCGTTAATGTTGTTGGGGTTAGACTTATTTTAACCAATTGAATATTCGCCCCTGCCCCGAGAGCAATATTAGCAGCACCGCGTTTGAATTTAACATCACTTCCAGGTTCAGTTCGTGTACCTTCCGGGAAAAGCATAACATTTTGGCCTGCTTGCAGTATCTGCGTACACTGATTGATAATTTCTTCTGGTTCGCCATCATTTCGAATATAATTTGCAGCATGAACAACACCTCCTATAAAGCGGTTATTCCAAAGGGCACTTTTAACAATACATTGCAGTTTCGGCATGAGGGACATGAGAACAACAACATCCAGTAGTGAAGGATGGTTTGCTATGATCAGATTCCCCCGACAGGACAACAGTCGTTCATGCCCAATAACAGTCACTTTGATTAGACGCAGAAAAGTGAGGAAACCAATAAAAAACTTAAATAAATAATACACCAATCCCTGCACACGAAATTGGCGAACCTCTATGTCGCGCGTGATTAGAACCAAAATAGGAAAGGCAATAAATGTAAGGGTTAATCCACCTAACCCAAATATCAAAAATGCCAATCCCGTTGCAAACACACGCCATAAATAATAAATTCTATGCAACATATTGCGTGCATTTCCAAAGCTTCCCACCCATCGGCCAATGCCACGCATCTAGTTCACCCACCAAAAAACGAATAAAGGTTAAGGCGCTGTCTTCTAGGCCAATCAGTGGCTGCATATCATCATGTGTCAGTTCCAATTTAACACCACTCGCGCCCTCAACCCCGGTCAATAATAAAGCAAGAGATGCGGCAGGAATGTCAATATCGACAAATGGTTCATAAAACTCAGGCAATGGTTCATCATAATGTATAAGCAAAACTTCACGCTTTGGATCTTCATAAAGTATGGCTTGCGCCTCTAGCAAGGCGTGAAAGAAACTGTTCTTACCTGCAGCGATCGCAGTGTGTGGTGCATCATTCTTAGATTGAATAGATAAAAGCCCGGCAAGCGCATTGTGAACCGAAACACTGAATTTTGCTGGTGATAGTGGTTCTTTGTTTGCTAAATCTTGCATAAGAACTGCCGTCTGTCTGCTATCCCCGTAACGTGACGAAAACACCAAATGCGGGCTGTAACACTTATCAATATCACTCGCATTACGCATGACCATACGTCCAAGGCGTCCAAGGCGGCGCCGTAACATCATTGGAATATCGGTCACATCAGGCAATTCCCCGTCAACAAACGAAAGATCACCCTGCGCCCATTGCCGCCATTTATCTTCTGTATCAACACCCGGCGCCCACGCTGACCATGATAATATCGAAAAATTAAACATCACACCTTGCAGCTATGTCTGTGCATCATCTTATCGTGTTGCAGCTTCATGCAAAGCGACAGCAATATCTTTCTCAAGGTTTTTTATCCAATTATTGTAATTTCTATGGATGTTACCTTCTCTGTATTTCAGGTTTTTACTGGAATTATAGGTGATGTTATAAACCTTTTTATTAAACTGGATGTCAACGACAGCAACATGACTACGTAAATCCAATCGAGCGCGTATCGTGGAACTGCCGGTTTTTTGCATTTTCCATCCGCGTTTTAAACCTGCTCCAATTATAACATTAGCGATTTTTGATTGTGATAAATGATGAGTAGATACTGAAATCGGATGATCCGTAACATTGTATATTGGGGCTGCATTTACGCTAAAACCCGCTAATGCAATTGTTAGAAAAACCGTAATGAACGTTAAGTTAATTTTTTTCATATTCTAAGACTTTCGTATATTTCAATTTCAATTTAGACTAATAAACTATATGTCAACTTGCTTTAAATGAGACAACCTAAAAATGTTAGCATTAATACACGGTAATGTTTCATCACCTTTAACACAGCAAATAATGTCTCAAATTGCGACAGAGAAAGACCAACTTTACTGTAAAAAATTCAAACGTTTGCATCGGCAACAACAAAGCTTGTTAGGCCGTTGTCTGCTGCGTGGTCTATTATCACTTCAAACGAAAACACACACAGATGAGTGGGCTATCAATAGCCATAAAGACTCTGGCCTAATTCTATGTCATCCAACATACCAAACTTCAATATACGGCAGCATAAGCCATAGTTATGATATCGTGGTTGCAGCCTTATCAGACCATGGCCCAATTGGTATCGATATCGAAGCAATCAATACAAACCGAGATATGGTTAAGATATTAAATAGTCTTAAACAAAACCCCTGTGTGAATATCCCCTCAAAGCTAAATGATCAGTACACTCTCTGGACTGTGTTCGAGGCATATATTAAAGCAAGCCCTCCATTGAAAAAATACGCAATACCAAGCGAAATGATACAATCATTTAAAGATGTTGATAATGCAGAAATTTTCGAAATGATCATTGAAAATACAAAGTATATATTCAAAACAATGCGACTAAACGATTTTGTCATAACCGTTTGCACGACAGGCAGCAATTTATGAACACACAAGGCGTTTAGTAGACTAGGAACTACTCAATAACGTCATAGTTTTGATGTGCTTTCTCGCATCATCAATTCAACTTTAATATCAAGCCGGTGAATATTTTTATTCTCACGATCATTAATCAACTCATCTAAAATCAACGCCGCACTTCGCCCGACTTTGTTTGACCGAAGCTTAATGGTCGTCAGACTTGGTAACAAATGTGCAGATCCGGAAAAATCACCTATGCCTGCAACGGAAACGTCTCCGGGAACATTCATTCCCAATGATTGGGCGGCATAAATCACACCTTGTGCAATGACATCATTTCCAGCGATAATTGCAGTTGGCCTATCATGTGATGACAGCAAATCAACACTGACTTCACGTGCATTTCTTATTGAATATGTGGTGTTCAGTCGCCAATCCGCTGGAACTTGAATATCTGCTTTTTTCAAAACATCCAATACACCTGTCAACCTGCTGGCAGCGCGGTCATTTTCGTGCGTATCAGGAAATGCCAGTGCAATGCGTTTATGTCCAAGATCCAGAATATGTTGGGCAATCAGCTTGCCTGCCTCAATATTGTCAGCACCGACACACGAAATGCGTGTATCCGGGCGGTAATTCCACATCGCCACACTTGGCGTTTCGCGCCGCTCAATCAACGCGTAAGTTTCTTCTTTGTGATCCAAGCCTATCAGACCAATGCCTTCGACACGGTGCTCCAACAATGATCTTAGAAGTTTATATTCCCGATCTAAATCATATCCATGGGTGGCAACCAGCATCGTAAATCCATTGGCATTAAGTTGTTCGGTGAACGCCTGAATGAGGTTTGAAAAAATTGCATTGTCTAAGGTCGGAACAATCAGACCAACAGTTCCACTGCGTCTGCCGTGGATTGCCTGTGCTGCACGATTTCGAATGTATCCGGTCTGTTCAACAGCTATTTGGATTTGCTTTCGCGTATCGGGTCGCACCATGTCGGGATGGTTAAAGCATCGAGAAACCGTTGCTGGGGATACACCAGCGTGGTTGGCAACATCAATAATATCTGCGTATTTTTTAGTTTTCATAGTCCTATTTAGCACAAAATGAAAACGTTTGCATTACTATTTTCATTCATTAGCTTAAGAATCAAAGGGGGAATATCGATGGAATTTATTTACTATTTTGGTGAGGTATTCACACCTGTTTCGATGTTACTTCTAATCGGTGGTACGATTGGCGGGCTTATTTTAGGCGCAACACCGGGCCTATCACCGACAATGGCTGTTGCACTATTAATCCCGTTCACATTCCACTTAACCGCAGTACACGGGTTAATTCTATTAGGTGCCGCGTACACATCAACAGTGGCGGGCGGGGCCGTTTCGGCTATTTTATTAAAAATCCCGGGAGCACCTGCAAATATAGCAACCACGCTTGACGGCCACACGATGGCACAAAAGGGCGATGGGGCAAAAGCCCTGCAGTTGTCGTTCATATCTTCTCTTATTGGTGGTGTGTTCGGGGTCATATTGTTGATTTTTCTAACGCCTGTTCTAGCCCAATGGGCATTGGCATTTGGCCCATCACATCTGTTCTGGCTTGCAATCCTGGGGGTTACAGTAATCGGGTCACTCGATTCCAATTCAGTTGTCAAAGGACTACTCTCAGGCTGTATCGGAATGTGGCTTGCCACGATTGGGTTCGACGACATGTTAGGTGTTAAACGTTTCGTATTTCACCCATCATTGGGAGGAGGTGTAAATATCATCCCCGCCCTGATCGGCCTTTTCGCAATTCCGCAAGTCATAACCATGTTTGCCAAGGGGCGTTTTGATACGAGCGTTGAACAGATAAAGGTTAAGAAACATCCAATTGGCGCTGCTATCAAAGAAGTTCTTTCACGCAAAATTGCATTGGTGGTTGGTACTATAACCGGCTCTATCATTGGGCTTATTCCGGGCGTTGGCGGGCAAATCGCCGGTTTGGTTGCCTATGATCAAGCTCGGAAATTTTCACCCGAAAGGGCAAAGTTCGGCACCGGTCATTCTGAAGGCATTATTGCCGCCGAAGCGGCAAATAATGCAATGGTCGGCCCTTCTTTGGTACCGTTACTGACGCTTTCGATCCCGGGCAGCCCAACAGCAGCGGTCTTATTGGGTGGTCTATTGATCCATGGGATATTCCCGGGCACTGATCTATTTGAAAACCACCCCGATGTTGTATGGCCTTTCATTAATTCAATGCTAATCGGCCAAGTGCTGATGTGCATCTTTGGCATTTACATTGCATCCTTTGCTGCACGCGTCTCACAGGTTCCACAATCGGTTATGGCTGCAACCGTGTTAGGATTAGCCGTATTCGGCTCATATGCTGTGCAGCAATCAATGGGTGATGTCTATGTAATGGCTGTATTGGGCTGCATGATGTATTTCCTGGAGCGGTTTGGATTTACTGCAGCACCACTGGTACTTGGTCTTATTCTTGGGCCTATTGCAGAATCTAACTTTGTGCAGGGCTCTATGATTGCAAACGCTCAAAACGGTGCTTTCACATATTTCTTCACAGGTGGATTGAACATGTTGCTCATCGCAGTGGCGGTCGTTTCTATCGCCTATTCCGCTTGGTCAGAGCTATCAACACGAGAGGACGCATAATGAATTATCTACAGCACAGAATATCATCTGGCGTCATCGCAGTAATCGCAGTTTGGGTATGCTGGATAAGCTATACGCAAAAACCAGCTGAAGCATTTTTATTCCCACGGGTAATTGCAACGATATTCATGACACTTGCAATTTGGACATTCATAAAAGCACTATTGGGCAGAACTAAAACCGGAAACGGCCTGTCACTGCAAGCTGCAAAGAATATGGCACCGGGTATTGTAATTGCAGGTATTTATATCTTTTGGGCTGCAAAAGCACTGGGCTTTTATGTATCCGGAACAATTGCTTTTTTCATGCTGTTGTCTTTTTATGATCCGGCATCGAACAACGAACCAAAAACGTGGATAAAACGTGTGATCATCACAGTCGGTTTTATCACAATAATGTATGCACTCTTCGCATTAGTCTTACAAGTCTACACACCGCGAGGGATGTTTATTTAAGGGTCATAAATTGACCTAAACCAAGGGAGGAGAACCTTATGAAGAAAATACTAGCAGCCTTAGCGGTTTCGCTTATGGGCTTAACGGGAACAGCTTACGCAGGCAATTATCCTGAGCGCCCTATTTTAATGATGGTGTCATATGGTGCAGGCGGTGCGACTGATTTCCAAGCACGCATCGTAACAATGACAGCTGGCAATGAAGATGCATTGGGTATGCCTATTGCAATCATCAACAAACCGGGTGCGGGTGGCCGTGTTGGTTGGAACTGGTTTAGCGGTGAAGCCGATAAAGATGGGTACACTCTTGCGGCTTACAACGTTCCGCATTTTATCGCTCAGTCAATAAAAGGCGGTGTTGATTATAGCACTGACAGCTTTGAACCTATTGCAAACTGGGGTGCTGATCCAGCTGTATTTATCGTTGGTAAAGATAGCGAATTCAACTCTATGGCCGACGTTGTTGCCTTCGCAAAAGCCAATCCGGGTAAGCTTACATTCTCTGGTGCCGGTCTGTTTGTTGGTCACCATATTGCAGCATTGCAAATCGAACAAGCCGCAGGTGTTAAGATGGCATATATCCCAACCAAAGGTGGTGGTGCTGCGGCAATGAAAGCGGTTATCGCCGGTGATGTTCTGGGGGGCGTAAACAATCTGTCAGATGCATTTCGCGCAGCCGCAGCCGGTAATATTAAAATATTGGGTATTGCCGATCTTGAGCGCAGCACATTCCTGCCTGACGTTCCGACAATGAAGGAACAGGGCCTTGACGTGGATAATGCATCCGTGAATTTCCGCGGCATCATGGTGCCAAAAGGAACGCCGCAAGATGTGATCGATAAACTTGCGGCAACAGTGCCCGAGATGTTCAAGAACAAACGCGTTGCAAAACGCATGAAGGCAGGTGGTTCACCGATGCATATTATGACACGTGATGAGGTCAAAGCAATGTGGGCTGCACGTCAAGCTACACTGGAAGAGCTTCTAAAAGGCCTGTAAATAAACACTCAGGGCAGGAAACCTCTTGCCCTGAGGTTACTTCAAGGAAAAACAATGTCTGAGCAAAATGATACACAGATCGTTGATCAAATTGTTGCCAATGCACGTAAAGCACAGGCAAAATTTGAAAACGGTGCCTGTCAGAACCGCTATGATCAAGCTGCATTGGCTGTGGGTTGGGCGATTATGCAACCTGATCGCAATCGTGAAATGGCTGAACTGGCAGTGCAAACAACCGGTTTAGGCAACGTTCCGGATAAGATCACGAAAAACCACCGCAAAACTCTGGGATTACTTCGTGATGTCTTAAAGGCTAAAACTTTTGGAATTATTTCAGACGATCCAGCTACTGGCATCACCGAAATAGCTAGACCTATCGGGGTGATCGGTGCTGTTGTTCCGTCAACAAACCCGATTGCAACGCCTGCAAACAATATCATAAATGCAATAAAATGCGGAAACGCGATTGTTCTTTCACCCTCTCCCAAAGGGATTGCAGGGTGTAAACGTTTGATCGGTTATATCCATGCCGAGTTTGACAAAATCGGGGTTGACCATGATTTGGTTCAAATGATCCCTGCCCCCGGCACAAAAGACAAAACCCAGCGCATGCTTGAGATCACAGATTTGGTTGTTGTGACCGGTAGCCAAAACAATGTGCGCCGCGCTTATACAAGTGGCACACCGGCCATTGGTGTCGGTGCCGGTAATGTCACCGTGATTATTGATGAAACCGCCGATCTTGCGGCAGCGGCGGCAAAAATTGCCGCGTCCAAAACATTTGACAATGCAACGTCGTGTTCCTCTGAAAATTCACTGATTGTTGTCGATAGCGTATATGATGCTTTTGTCGCCGAGCTTGCAAAAATTGGGGGAACAACTGTAGGTACAGATCTGGAGCCCCATATAGTTGGGCGGCTTTGGCAAAAAGGGCATTTGGCCAAAAATGCCATTGCACAGGATGCAGATGTTCTAATTCAGACTTTGGCATTGGAAGACAAGGTTCCTACCAGTACAAAATTCATATGTGTCGAAACCAAAGGGATCGGCCCGGATTACCCGTTATCAGGCGAAAAGCTATCACGGGTTGCAGCCCTTTACCGTGCCTCAGATTTTGCAGAAGCCACGAAAATTGCTGCCAACATGCTAAACCATTATGGAGCGGGCCATTCGGTAGGCATCCATACCGGCTTACCTGCTCGTGCAGTGGAAATGGGACATACCCTGCCAACCTGCCGTGTGATTGTAAACCAAGCCCATTGTTTTGCCACTGGTGGATCATTCAACAATGGCTTGCCGTTTTCCCTGTCAATGGGGTGCGGTAGCTGGGGGGGCAATTCTATTGATGAAAATCTGCATTGGAAGCATTTCTTGAACATAACAAAAGTTGTGCGGGAAATCCCGACTAACGAGCCCTCCGTGGATGAAGTTTTTTCAGACTATTGGAAGGTTGCCGGGAAGTGATTTTTGACACAAATAATCCACCAAAAGGCACAGTGCGCGACTGGATTGATTTTCATGCAGATCAGACACCTGATGTTATCAGCCATCATTTTTTGACGGATGGTAGTGATTTAACATGGGCTGAATTGCGCAAATCCGCTAAAGACATCGCGCTAAAGTTGACATCACTTGGTATTGCCAAGGGTGAAAGTGTTGCTTTGTGCAAACCAAACAGCCGTAACGCAATTATTTGTCTATATGGCATTCTATACGGTGGGTTTCGGGCCACGCCACTAAACTTGGCCGCAGGTCCCACTGCAATGGCGCATGCGATTAGCCACAGCAAATGCCGGTATGTTTTCCTTGGGAAAAGCCAAACTAACGTCTTTACCAATGCGCTTTTAGAAACAGATGCACGCCCTTGTACGATCCCTGCTGACACGGAGATCTTATTTCCAGGTTCCCCCAAACTTCGCGATATTGAATTGCATGATGTTACAGAAACTGACCACGCATTATTGATGTATACTTCCGGGACAACAGGGTTGCCCAAAGGTGTGGTCCATACACAGTCAAGCCTGCTTGCCGGTGGTTGGACAACGGCTGTTGCGCATAATTTAAAGCATAATGACCGTGCTATGTGTGTTTTGCCATTTTTTCACATCAATGGGCTTTGTGTCACACTGATGGCCCCTATGATTTCGGGCGGAACAGTGGCCATTGCGTCTAAATTTTCAAACAGCACTTTTTGGGATGATTGTGACGCGCAAAAAGTTACATGGTTTTCGATTGTCCCGACAATAATTTCACACCTATTGCACAGCGATCAAACCCCAAGCGAAGAATCTAAAAAACGGATACGGTTCGGTCGATCTGCCTCTGCACCGCTGGCTCCGGAAACGCAGAAAATGTTCGAAGAGAAATTTGGCATCCCGGTCATTGAAACAATGGGATTAACCGAAACGGCAGCACAAATCCTATCAAATCCGCTGCCACCGGAAGTGCGCAAAATTGGTTCTCCGGGCAAGGCGTATGGAAATCAGGTCGCTATTCTTGATCATGAACAAAAAACTGTAAACGCAGGTATCATAGGTGAACTGGCTGTGCGTGGCCCGAATGTATTACTGGAATACTTGGATAATGAAGAGGCCACAAAATCCACGTTCACCAAAGATGGCTGGCTGCGCACAGGTGATATCGGATATATTGACGATGACGGCTATGTTTTTGTGACGGGCCGTCTAAAAGAGTTGATTATAAAAGGCGGCGAAAATATTGCGCCACGCGAAATTGATGATGCACTTTATTGTCATAAGGATGTGGTTGAGGCCGCAGCATTTGCACGTCCCTGCAAAACCTATGGCCAAAGGGTAGAAGCGGCTGTCAGATTATGCGCAGGCAGTGAGGCCACAAGTGACGACCTAATAGCTCTTTGCGAAACTAAGCTCGGGAAATTCAAGTCCCCTGATTTCGTTTATCTGCTTGCAGAATTGCCAAAGGGGGCATCAGGGAAAATACAGCGGTTAAAGCTAGCCGAACTGGTTTGCTGAAAATATACGCTTGTGTCCCAACCGGGACAGCTATTCAACTAATTGTAAACGTTACGAAACTTCCAATTTAAGGCCCGTTGAATTTGTAGCATAGTGTTTAATGCTGGAATTACATGGTGAGATATAAGTGGCGGTGCTGTAAGGCGAATGATTCATCGTCGACAACACCCGTGAACTGCATGCGCGTAAAACCTATTCAGGTATAGAAATACGTTGGTTCCAAGACTGTTAAGCTGATAAAAATGGTCTACTATCCACACTTGTAGACCTAGAATCACAAAACTTGAGGCCGCATAATGGGCAAACCAGACTTCAATACGTTATCACGCGACAACTTAGTTGACTTTCTGGGCAATATTTTCGAGCGCCGTGGCGGTGAGGAGTATTTGGGTGAGCCTGTCACGATGGCGGAACACATGTTGCAAGGCGCACATTTCGCCGAACAGGCGGGTGAACCTGAAATCATCATCGTATCTGCATTGCTGCACGATATTGGTCATTTTACCAGTGAATTCGGTACGTTTTCGATGGATGACACCAAGGACAAGTTTCACGAAGAAGCAGGTGCAGAGGTGCTGGAGCAGTTTTTCCCAATACTGGTAACCGATTGCGTGCGTTATCACGTTACTGCAAAGCGTTACCTATGTGCAGCCAAGCCAGAATATTTCAAACGGCTGTCGGATGCTTCTGTCCATTCGCTTAATCTTCAGGGCGGGCCGATGAGTGCTGAAGAAGTTACAGAATTTGAAAAGAACCCCAACCTAAAAGAAATCGTAAAAGTCAGGTATTACGATGAGGCTGGTAAGCGCGACGATCTTGAAACAAAGCCGTTTTCGCATTATGCACCGATGGTTCAGCGCATAGTTGATGCTCATTTTGAAAGGGCTGTTTAATGAATGCACCGGAATATATTTTCGAGGCCAGTGAAAAACCATCGCTGCCTTGGCATGAAGTGCCATTGATCCGTGCAACGGATGAAACTGTGAAAGAGTATGGCTGTCTAGTGGATGATCCTGATACGTTTGATATTGAGATCGTCCGATGGCCGGCACCTGATTGGCGCCCGATTGATGAGGGCACAGGCGATGAAGGCGGCTTTGTTGAAGGTATTTTCCACGGTGATTGGAAGGGCGATATCCTTTATGGTGCCAATGAAGCTGTGAACGGTAACTACGTTTTGGGCTGGAGTGCTGATCCTCAAAAAGCTTCGGCTACCACAAAAACAACGCCGCGCGATCAAGTCTTGTTATGGCACATGAACTACCATCCTGATGGAGGGCAGTTGTTTTTCCCATTGGACAACAAACCGTTTATTGTACCTGTGGCACTGCCCGGCGATGATCTGTCACCTGAAAAAGTCGTGGCCTTTTGGTGTGATGGCAGCCGAGGATTGTATATCCATCCAAATATCTGGCACGAAGGTATTTTTCCTGTCGAAGACAATCAACGGTTTCTGGATCGTCAAGGCAAGGTTCACGCCCGTGTCAGTTGCGATGTGGGGCAAGAGTTTGGCGTCTATCTGTCCTGTCCACTGCGTGCAGATAAAATACAATGAGTGTTGCCGGTTTATTTTAAGTTATATAGCGCCATCATTCCCTGCCATTTGCATCAGCCAGTGAACGACACGGTCCTTTGAACGTTGGCCCGTTTTTGCCGATGAGCGTCGTAAGTAATAATTGGCTGAAAGAGAATGTGGTTTTGTATAAACCTCAACCAACTGCCCGGATGCTAGATAGTGATCTATAAAGGGCCGCCTGCCCAACACAATGCCGTCACCGTGCAACGCGGTTTCAAGGGCTATCAGTGAACCATCCACCATAAGTCCACGCGGCACTACAATGTCTTTCAAACCATGTTTGCGAAACCATTTGTACCAGTCATCATCATATCCGACCACGTGGATCAGTTCAAACGATTGAATATCCTGAGGGGTTTCCGGTGCAGGCTTTCTTGCAAGTAATTCCGGCGATGCGACGGGTGTGATCGTTGACGTCAAAAGCATGTCGGTTTGCGCATCCGTGACATCTGTGTTCGATATAAATATCTCGAGATCAGTTCCCATTTCTTGTCCCGTTTTATGTTCTGTATCAAGGGTTTGAATGCGCAAGTTAATCTCGGGGTGGTTGATTTTAAAGGCACCGATCTGTGGTGCCAACCAGAGCATAGCAATACTGGACGTGCAGCGTATCGTAACGGTCTGGCCTGGCCTGTCGGGAAACAGGTGATCTGTCACAGTATCCAGACGATCAAGGGCTTCATGTACCGTTTCAAGATAGGCCGCTCCAACACTGTTTAGGGATAACTGGCGGTGATTACGGATGAATAAAGAGCTGCCTAAATAAGCTTCAAGGTTACGGATTTGTTGGCTGACCGCAGCCTGAGAGATGTTCAACTCTTCAGCGGCCTGTGAAAAACTGAGCTTTCGACCTGCAACGTCGAAAGTGCGTAGCATGTTTAGTCTGGGGCGTTTCATTGGCAACCTTTGGATAAGATTTACTTATGCAAACTGCCATCAATAATTGTTTGTAGCAAGCCTGAATATGCATAAACTAAATTTGAAACCTGCGTTGATAGGACTACGTATGAACTACTTTTCTTTTATGACAGATGATGAAGTTAGATATGTTCACGAATGCTCATTGGAAATCCTAGAGGAAACAGGGCTTCTCGTACGCAACGAAAAGGCAAGAAATCGATTTGCCAAACATGGTGCAATTGTTGACCATGAAACTGAAATTGTTAAAATTCCTTCGGATATTGTTGAAAAATACCGCGAAATGGTACCGCCAACGATCACATTACGCGGTCGCGATCCAGCATTTGATGTTACATTTCCGCGTAAGCTGCCAGTTGTTGCCACAGCAAGCTCGGCTCCAGATATTGTAGACCCCGTTACGGGAGAATGCCGCCGTTCCACATCGGCAGACATTGCACGGATTGCCCATATTGTTAATGAATTGCCCGGATTTGATCTGTTTTCAATATCGACCTTGGCCGACGATGCACCAAAAGATCAATTCAGCCTGACGCGATTTTATGCGGCCCTAAAAAACTGCGTCAAACCTGTTCGAACATCCGTCTATGACATCCGTGAAGCCAAACAGGTGATTAAATTGGGCGAATTGATTGCCGGTTCAAAAGAAGCGTTTTGGGAACGCCCTTTCATTAACTTTGGGTATTGTGCGGCTGTATCCCCGTTGACGCTGGATTTCGACAGTACTGACACGATGATGTATTTCGCAGAAAACGGCATTACGGCGTATGGGACAATTGCACCAATGGGCGGGTTAAGTACGCCGCTTTCTTTGCCGGGTATGTTGACCATTATGAATGCCGAATGGTTGGCAGTGGCGGTACTCGCGCAGATGAGTAAAGAGGGCACAGCGCAGATTTATAACTTTTTGCCCGTGTTTGCCGACATGCGTGATGGTGCTTATGCACCGGGCGCCATTGAAATCGGTATGATGAACTCCGCCGTTTGCCAGATGGCACGCTTCTATAACGTTCCGGCAGGTGGATATCTTGGGTTGACCAATTCCAAAGTAGCCGACGCACAATCAGGTTTTGAAAAAGGAATGTCACCTTTGATGGGAGCTTTGTCTGGGGCTGATTTTATTGTGATGGGTGGGCTGCAAGATGCATTAATGTCGTTTGATTTCGGACAGCTTTTGATCGACAATGAAATCGCAGGCATGGTGAAAACCGTGCGGGGCGGTTTTGGCTTTTCGAAAGAAGCGGTATCTTTGCAGGATATAAAAGACACAGGGCCCGCGGGTATGTTTGCGGACAATCCTTCGACATTGGAATGGATGCACTCGGCAACATTTATGCCGGAATTGGCAGATCGAAACCTGCGTGAGAAATGGGAAATGGAAGGATCTTCCACCATTCACCAACGGGCGATGAATAAGGCGTTGCAAATCCTCTCGACACCGAACTCTATTGCTTTTGACAAATCCATTGATGACCGCATACGCGCCGAGTTTACAGGTTTGGTGGCAGGCGATAGCCATCCGCAGGAAGGCTGGACGCGTCTGGAAATTGGTTCAAGCGACCCGGTTCGGGAACGGCGGGTTAACCGTCGAAAACGCGCATAATTAATCATTATAACAGGATATTACGATGAATCCTTCATTTCCCGTAACTGCAAATATTGTCATTATAGGCGGCGGTGCGATAGGCACCAGTATTGCTTTTCATCTGGCTCGTGCAGGTATAAAAGACGTTGTTTTGTTGGAGAAATCAAAACTGACCGAAGGGGCCACATGGCATGCGGCAGGTTTGGTCGGGCAGTTCCGATCACAGCAAAATCTAATGAGCCTGATGAATGACAGTGTAAAACTGTTCGATACTCTGCTTGAGGAAACAGGACAGGACCCCAGCTGGTGCAAAGTCGGCAGCATGCGTATTGCCAGCAGCCCCGATCGCTGGAAAGAATTGCAAAAATCCTACTCATCAGCACAAGCGGTCGGGTTTGAGATGAACATGATGACCCCATCTGAAGCCAAAGAGATTTATCCACTTATGGAGGTGGACGATTTGGTTGGGGCCGCATTCATTCCCGATGACGGGCATATTGACCCTAACAGTCTGACACAAGCCTATGCCAAAGGCATCCGAAAATATGGCGGACGTATTATCGAGGGTGTGATGGTCAAGGATTTGGTGCGCAAGGGCAATCGAATTACCCATGTTGTAACTGATCACGGTAATATCGAGGTTGATACAGTGGTCAATGCAGGTGGCTTATGGGCGCGCCAAGTTGGCTGGATGGCTGGTGTCGAAATTCCCGCAGGCATTGTGGAGCACCAATATTTGGTGACAGAGAAAACTGATGAAATACCCGCAAACCTACCAGCGTTTCGCGACCCGGACGGCGGCTATTATGCCAAACCTGAACCGGGGGCGCTTGCGATAGGTGGTTGGGAGAAAATTACAAAAAAAGTGAACCCGAAGGAGGGTTTCCCTTGGGGTTATGAACGACATCTTTTTGACGCGGATATGGACCGCTTGGAAGAGTTTCTGGAACCTGCGATGCATCGGTTGCCGATTTTGGGCAAGCTGGGCATTCGCACGATCATTAACGGTCCTATACCGATCTCGCCTGATGGCGAGCCGATTATGGGGCCAGTGCCCGGGCTTGATAATTTCTTTGCAGCTTGTGCGTTTACGTCCGGTATTGCAGCGTCCGGTGGTGCGGGCAAGGCAGCTGCAAACTGGATTATACACGGTGACCCCGGATTGGATTTATGGGCATTTGACATTCGTCGGTTTGGTGCTTTGCACGCAGGTCAAAAATTTTTGCATGACCGCGCTGTTGAAAGCTATGCTAAATATTATGCCATTCACTGGCCCGGTGAAGAACTGAATTCTGCACGTGGAGTACGCCGCAGCCCGTTATATCAGACGTTGAAAACCCAAGGTGCAGTGTTCGGTTCAAAATTCGGCTGGGAACGGCCCAACTGGTTTGCCTATGGCGATGTTCCACAAGAAGACGTGTTCGGTTGGGATCGTCCAGGTCAAGATTCTACCGTGGGACGTGAACACAAGGCTGCTCGCGAGGGTGTTGTGATGATCGACATGTCCTCTTTCACAAAGTTTGAAATCAGCGGTCGCGATGCCTGCCGTTTTCTACAATACCTCGCAGTTGCAAATGTTGACAAAAAACCTGGCCATGCAACTTATACCCAACTTTGTAATGCACAA
Source organism: Amylibacter sp. (assembly GCA_021775375.1). Classification (GTDB taxonomy): domain Bacteria; phylum Pseudomonadota; class Alphaproteobacteria; order Rhodobacterales; family Rhodobacteraceae; genus Amylibacter. The sequence goes on from JAJFHY010000254.1 coordinate 29,523, forward strand.
GGTGGCATTGAGGCCGATGTTACCATCATTCGCCGATCACAAGACTGCTTTTGGTTGATCACAGGTTCTGGCTTGGGTGTGCGTGATGGGGACTGGATTACGCGAAATATGCAAAAATTCTGTAGCTCTAGCGGTACTGATGTGCGCCTGCGTGATATTACATCCGGTTACGGTGTGATCAATCTGGCGGGACCATTGGCCCGGAAAGTACTGGAAAAAGTCACTGACATTGATGTTGGCAATGACGATTTTGCGTTCATGTCTGCAAAGGATATTCGCATTGGATATGCACCTGCTGTGGCTTACCGGGTGACTTATATTGGTGAGTTAGGTTGGGAGTTGTATATACCGACAGAATACATGCAATACGTCTATGAACTATTGCAGAATGCGGGGCAAGAGTTTGGAATTTCCAATGTTGGCTACCGCGCGGTTGACAGTATGCGGTTGGAAAAACGCTATCTTGCCTGGGGGAGCGATATTACGCCGGACTACAATCCGTACGAGGCGGGTTTGCAATTTCTGATCGACTGGCAAAAAGGCGATTTCCTTGGTGCTGATGCGCTCACTACCATCAGAGACAAAGGTGTAACACGTAAATTGGCATGCCTGACGCTTGAGTATCCCATGACAGTGTTTGGTGGCGAGGCGGTTTTTTCTGGTGGAAAGGCTGTTGCACAAACCACCAGCGGCAACTTTGGTTACACGATTGGTAAAAGCCTTGTTCTGGGATATCTGCCAACCGAGTTGATCGGCCAAAACGAATTTGAAGTAGAGGCTTTTGGCCAAAGGTCAAAGGCCGTCTTAGTAAATGGTGCTGCTTACGACCCCAAAAGGCAAAAGATTCTCTGCTGAGGGTAGAAAAGGTGGTGCTGTCAGACGCTTTTGCCGTCGTTGCGGGTGCGCCATCGTCCAGATACCACTGCCAAATTGAGTATGGTCGCTATTGATCGACCCGCTTCAATTGGTTTTCTCCCACTATGTCACCTTCAGATATAAGCGCCTCGGCTTCCTCTTTGGAGTAACCAATTTCAAGAAGCACATCCAGCGTATGTTGGCCGAGCAATGGAGCCGGAGAATGAATGCCACCGGGGGTTTCTGAAAATTTCACTGGCAGGCCAATCGTTTGAACCTTCCCTGCAATAGGGTGTTCAATTTCCGGCACCATTTCACGCGCAATCGTCTGAGGATCATTATGCATATCGGTGATCGAGAGTACCGGTCCAGATGGCAATCCACCTTCGTCAAAGATTGCTAACCACTCATGTGATGGGCGTTTACACATTATTGCATTGAGTTCGGTTTCCAATTCATGTCGGCGCATGATGCGATCTGAATTAGCGGCAAATCTAGTATCATAACGCAACTCTGGTGCACCAATCAAATCCACAAATTTCTCCCAGTTTTTCTGATTGGCGGCCCCAATGTTGATCCATCCATCCAAAGTTTGAAAGGCCTGATAAGGAGCATTCAGCGGATGGGCTGATCCCATTGCTTCTGGTGACACGCCCGTTGCAAATGCGATCGCGGATTGCCAGTAGGTATGAACGATAGCAGCTTCGAACAGGGACGTATCGACCTTTTGCCCCTCACCTGTTTTCAATTTATGAACATAGGCGGCGACTACTCCCATCGCGCTAAGTATCCCTGCGGTTATATCGGATATTGGCGCACCAACCTTGACAGGTTGGCGACCCGGTGCCTCTCCGGTAATTGACATCAGGCCGGACATCCCTTGAGCAATCAAATCAAATCCGCCACGCTCTGCATAAGGACCTGTTCGGCCAAACCCGGATATCTCTGCATAGATTAGACCCGGGTTAATTTTTTTCAGTTCCTCGTAACCAAGGCCCAGTTTTTCCATTGTGCCCATGCGGTAGTTTTCCAATAATACATCCGCATCCTTAATAAGGCGGCGCAATGCTTCCTTGCCGCCTTCTGACTTTAGATCAAGCACAACACCGCGTTTGTTGCGGTTCATCATCATGTATGCAGCACTTTCACCATTAATGTCCGGTGGGACAAAACGGCGAGAGTCATCACCGTTAGCCTTCTCGACCTTCACCACGTCAGCGCCCATATCCGCTAACATCAAGCCGCACACAGGGCCTGCCATAATATGTGACAATTCGATTACCCGGCATCCTGCAAGTGGGCCTCTCATACTAACGTCCCTTCCACTCAGGTTTGCGTTTACCGAAAAAAGCTTCAATTCCTTCTTTGAAATCCTCACTCATATAGCAGTCGACCACAAGATCCGTTCCTTCTGCCGTTGGCCCGTCGACACGTAAGCGCCGCAACGCCTCTTTGGTTGCCCGCAATGTAAGGGGTGCATGACCAGACAATAGGTTCGCTAGCTCTTCCGCACGTGCCCGACAGGCAGTTGCATCAGGTAGCACTTCGCTCACCAGGCCAATCTGCAGTGCCTCTTCAGCTTCGACCAAACGTGCAGTGAAGATAATCTCGCGAACACGTCCCTGCCCCAATAGAGCAGACATTCGGTTAAGATTTCCAGTCGAAAGACAGTTTCCGAGTGTACGCGCAATGGGGAAACCAAACCGCATACGTTGATCACATATTCTAAGATCGCAAGCCGCAGCAATGGCTGCTCCACCTCCGGTACAAGCACCGGTAATTGCAGCGATGGTCGGAACCTCGCATTGCTCGATTTTCTGCAATACCTCATCCATCGTCGCTTCATAATCAATGGAATGTTGCGGAGTGGAGAAGCTTCTGAACTGATCCATGTCCGTACCGGCAGCAAACGCTTTATCACCCGCTCCGGCTATAATGACAGACTTGATATTACCACCCAACCTGATCTCGCTACATATGCGTGCGGTTTCTTCATACATACCAAATGTCAGCGCATTTCGGGCCTCAGGTCTGTTCAGGGTTATATGTGCAGTATTATCCCGAACATCATAAAGTATCTCTGGCAAATCCGACTCCTTTTTTACGTCTTAGCGGTAAAAGTATTCGACAAGGAAAAGTGGCACACTTGGGACATAGGTACATAGCATTAAAACTGCAAAGAGCACTGCTACAAAATAGACATTGATCTTCGAAACTTCCCAAATATTTGCACGCGCCACTGCACAGGACGTGATAAGCACACTTGCGACAGGTGGGGTTTGCTGCCCAATTGCCAGGTTAAGTGTAACGACCAGACCGAAATGCACAGGATCAATCCCTGCCGCCTGAATAAGCGGAATAACGATTGGAACCACAAGAATAATCGCCGCTGCCGAATGCAGGAAAAAACCGATTATCAAAAACAAAAAGTTCAGGATCAATAGAATAAGCCACTTGTTGCTGGTAATTTCGATAATTTTTGCGGCCAGTTCCTGAGGTACTTGTGCACGTGTCAGGAAGCCACCCATTACAACAGAAGCGGCAACAAGCAACATGACGACGGCTGTCTGCATCCCGCCGTCTAACATAGCGCGTTTCAAATGTGCAAAATTCATTTGATTGTACCAAAGGCCCACAACACAGGCTGCGATCACGGCAAGACCTGCGGCTTCTGTTGCCGTAACAAACCCACCAAAGATCCCACCCAGTATAATCACCGGCAAAGTGAAGGCAGGGAGCGCATCAATAAACGTGGCGCTAAGGCGCTTCCTGTTAAATGCTTCCTCTACAGGCAAATTGTATTTCCGTGCAAAGCCGTAAGCTACGGCCATCAACCCAAATGCGCCCAATAGACCGGGAACAATTCCCGCCACAAACAATTGCTCAACGGATGTATTGGCAGAGGTAGCATAAAGGATCATCGGAATTGAAGGTGGGATGATTATTGCAAGGGATGCCGACGATGACGTAACGGCGGCTGCAAATGGTGCGCTATAGCCGCGTTTTTTCATTTGCGGAATTAGAATGGACCCCATTGCGGCAACATCTGCAACAGCGGAACCGGATATCTCGGCAAAAAACAGGGAAACACCAATATTCACCATTGCCAGGCCGCCCCGAACAAACCCGATAATAGCCGATACGAAATTGATCAATCGGTCTGTAACGCCGCCGGCATTCATAATTGCACCGGCAAGCACAAACATGGGGATAGCAATCAAGGAAAACTTCGTCGAACCATCATACATATCAAGTGCAACGCTAACGATACTACCCATACCTTCGGTCGCGAGAAGACCCAGAACCGCTGCAACAGCAAGCGCAACGGCAATCGGCACATTGATGCAAATCATAACAATAAGAGCAAGAAATATAAGAAATATCAGCATAATTTAGCTTTGCCCCGCAGGTTTAGGATTGTCTTCATGGCCAAGCGCACCGGCATTTCTTAATTCTGCCTCGACCTCTTGCTCAATTTCCGCATGTTCAAGTGAAACCCCGCTTGCTGTCTGTTTCCAGTACCCGGGTAGGCTTAATAATTCACACAAAACAAACAACATGCCACCAACCGGAATGATTGATTGGGTCAGTTGAATAGGCACCCAAGTCAAAGATACCAGCATCTCGCCTTCCAATACTTCCAGAACCTGAAACCCGGTCCAGGCAAGGATAACAAAAAAGCCTACAACAACAATTTCGGCAACGACAACGGCCATCATTCGCACGCCCTTGGGCAAAGAGAGCAATACACTGTCAAAACCGATGTGCCGGCGTTTGAGCGCCGCAAGCCCTGCCCCATAATATGTCACCCACGACAGCAAAACAGCTGCGACTTCGTCGTACCAAGATAGAGAATTACCGAAAATACGGAATAAAACCGCGACAATAACAACTGTGGTCAGAAAGACCATCAACGCAATGACGATCCATTCCAATAATGTTTCAAGATAACGGCTAAAAGACGACAGCATTACTTCTCCGACCCACATTGTAGGCAAAACGACAGACTGTTATGAGCAGTCTTTGAATTATTGGTTTTGGGAACGCGGCAGGCACATTAAAGTTCCCGCCGCGTAAATCTTAATTTAAGAACCGTCAGCCAGGTTTTGAACTTTTTCAATAAGCTCTTTGCCACCTGGAACAGATGATGCAAACTCATCATAAATAGGCTTTGAGGCTTCAATGAACGCAGCATTATCGGCATTGTTCACTTCGACACCGGCCGCCTTGATCACGTCAAGCAGCTCGACTTCAAGACGCGCTGCAGTTTCATAGACGAATGCCTGTGAATCAGTTGCACATTTTTCAAGGCCGGACTGAACATCTGCAGGAAGTTTTGCAAATTCCTTGTCGGATACCAGAACATAACCGGGCGTATAAACATGTCCGGTTATTGAAAGGTACTTCTGTACTTCTTGGAATTTGGCAGATGCGATCTGCGCATAAGGGTTTTCTTGCCCGTCAATCACGCCGGTTTGCAAAGCTGTAAACACTTCGGAAAACGCCATTGGAGTAGGGTTCGCGCCGTAAAGTTTGAACATCTTAACACGCCATGCGCCTTTTGGTGTACGAAGCTTCACGCCCGCCAGATCAGCAGGTTTTACAATGGGTCGTTTATTGTTTGTAATATGGCGGAAACCGTTTTCGAAATACCCCAAAATTCGGTAGCCTTTTGATTGGGCTGCTTTTTGGAATGTGTCGCCAAGCTCTGCCTGAACACGTTTCATGTGCTCGCGATCTTTGATGATATACGGCATTTCGAACACACCGAATTCATCGGCCACCGAAGACATCACTGATGATGGAAGCGAGAAGTTAATCTGTCCCAATTTCAGCTTTTGCAACAGCTCTTTGTCCTTACCCAACTGAGAAGAACCAAAGGTTTGCACCTCTGCTTTGCCTGCTAGTGCTGCGTTGGAGCATTTTGCAAACTCGTTTACACTTGCTTCAAATAGTGATCCCGGCTTACCGACATGGCCAAATTTTAGTACAAGCGCTTCTGCACTTGCCTGTGTCGCCATAAGCATTAACGCCGCTGTGCATATTAGTTTTGATTTCAGTCTCATGATAATTCTCCTCCCAGATGAATTAGGTTAAACCGCCTATTTTCTTATTCTGCAGCCATTGATGTGGCTTTAGAATTCTTCAAATTCTCCAATGCAGCCATCACGCCTCCTGCCTGATGCGGCACATTTGCTTGTCCCAACCCCATTTCAATGCCAGAAAGTGTTGCCATCAACATAAGGTCATTAAAATCTCCTAGGTGTCCAATTCGAAACACCTTATCTGCCACTTTTGACAGACCATTTCCTAATGAAATATCGTAATGCTTTAGAGTGGTCGCCCGAAACCCATCGGCACTCTGACTCTCCGGCATCAGAACCGCAGTAAGAACCCCGCTTTCCTGACCTTGTTGTGTACACAAAACCTCCAGGCCCCATGCTTTAACGGCCGCACGTGTGGCTTGGCCATGGCGCGCATGACGGGCGTAGACATTATCAAGCCCTTCTTCATGCAGCATATCTATTGCTTCGTTTAGGCCGTAGAGCATATTAGTTGCCGGCGTATAAGGAAAATACCCTGTCTTGTTTGGCCCGATCATGTCGGCCCAATCCCAATAACTACGCTGTAATTTTGCTGTCTTATTCACTGTCAATGCTTTTTCACTTACCGCATTGAAAGACAGACCGGGCGGTAGCATCAATCCCTTTTGTGAGCCGGAAATCGTGACATCCACACCCCACTCGTCGTGGCGGTAATCGATCGAGGCAAGACCAGAGATCGTATCCACCATCAAAAGCGCTGGATGGTTAGCGTTATCAAGCGCTTTTCTGACTGCCGCAATGGAAGAAACTGAACCCGTAGACGTTTCATTGTGAACAACACAAACGGCCTTTATCTCATGATTTTTATCTTCAGCCAGATAAGTTTCGATTTTATCGGGATCTGCCCCACCACGCCAGTTACCTTCAATAAATTCTGGGTTTAAACCGATACGCTTGGCTAAGCTTTTCCATAATGTTGCAAAATGCCCTGTCTCGAACATCAAAACCCGATCGCCCGGGGAAAGTACATTTACGAGAGCAGCTTCCCATGCACCGGTTCCGGAAGCAGGATAAATAAAGACATTGCTCTTGGTTTTGAAAATCGTCTTGATACCATCCAGCGCTTTGCCACCAACTTTGGCAAAGTCAGGGCCGCGATGATCTATCGTTTGTGACGAAATCGCCCGCAAAATGCGATCAGGTACAGCACTGGGGCCTGGTATTTGCAAAAAATGACGTCCAGCCTGTCTCATTTAAAAATCCCGTGAATTAAGTTTATTGCAGCGGTTGAGCATAACAGAAATCAGTTGCATCCTGATTGTCTATTATGCATATATAATTATGAATTCATAATTACGTCAAGCTATATTTAGGGATCAAAAATGGGAGCATCAGCCAGATCCGGATTTGAAAGCAGATTAACCGAAGAGATAGAGGGAGAAATCATGTTCGATTCCTTTTCTCGTGGCAGATATGCGACTGACGCCTCGTTTTACCAAATGATGCCGGTTGGTGTGATTATCCCCAAAAGTATCGAAGATATTGAAGCCTGCATAACAGCTGCCAGAAGTGATAACATTTCTATCCTTGCCCGCGGCGGTGGAACCTCCCAATGCGGTCAAACTGTTAATAATTCGTTGGTTATTGATAATACAAAATATCTGAACCGCATTCTTGAACTTGATGTCGAAAATGCCCGATGCGTTGTGGAGCCGGGCATCGTTCTGGATGAACTGAACCGTGTCCTAAAACCGCATGGCCTGTGGTTTCCTGTAGATGTCTCGACCGCATCACGGGCAACAATTGGCGGCATGGCAGGCAATAACTCCTGCGGTGGCCGTTCCATTCGCTATGGTATTATGAGGGATAACGTGCTCTCGATTGATGCCATTCTAGCCAATGGAGACAAAAAGCATTTCGGTATCGTCGAAGAAACCGCAACTGCACACTGCCCGCTTACAACAAACATGCTTTCTCTGGGTCAGATGAACGCAGACGAAATTGCTAAACGCTTTCCAAATGTTATACGCCGTGTTGGGGGCTATAATATCGATGCTTTAACACCCAATGCTGCACCCAATAACCTTGCGCACCTTCTGGTAGGGTCCGAGGGAACCCTTGCGTATTCAACCGCGATTGAACTCAAGCTCTCAAAATTGGTAACAAACAAGGTGATGGGGCTGTGCCATTTTCCAACCTTTTATCAGGCAATGGATGCAACACAACATCTCGTAAAACTTGGCGTGCTTGGCGTAGAATTGATAGATGCCACAATGATTGCACTCGCCCGTGATATCGCGGTTTTCAAACCAACGGTTGAACAATTCGTGCGCGGAAATCCAGAGGCCCTGTTGCTTGTAGAGTTTGCCGAAGAAACTGAAGCTGGAAATCTACAAAAGCTGAACGATCTCGATGAAGCCATGGGCGCACTTGGCTTTTCATGGAAAGGTGAAGGCAAGAATTGGGGAGGCGTGGTGCAACTTACTGAAAGCGCACATCAAAATGCCATTACAGAAATGCGCAAATCTGGCCTAAACATCATGATGTCGATGAAAAGTGAGGGAAAGCCCGTTTCCTTTGTTGAAGACTGCGCAGTCGAATTACCTGACCTTGCAGAATATACGGCTGGTCTTACGGATATATTTGCAAAACACGGCACCAAAGGTACATGGTATGCCCACGCTTCTGTCGGGTGCCTTCATGTGCGTCCTGTTCTTAACCTAAGATTGGATCAGGATGTCAAAACCATGCGGTCCATTGCCGAGGAAGCATTTGAGCTGGTTCGTGAATACAAAGGTTCGCATTCTGGTGAACATGGTGATGGTATTGTCCGTTCAGAATTTCACGAGCAAATGTTCGGAAAGCAAATCACCGACGCATTTGGTGCCGTCAAAAAACAATTTGACCCAGATACGACATTCAATCCTGGTAAGATTGTTGCGGCGCCGAAAATGGATGATCGGTCCCTATTTCGATACCACACAAACTACAGGGTACAAGAGTTTGATACGGCTATGGATTGGTCTGACTGGTCTGGTGCTGCAGGTGGATTTCAGGGTGCGGTCGAGATGTGCAACAATAATGGAATGTGCCGCAAGTTAAAGGGCGGAACCATGTGTCCGTCTTTTAGGGTAACACGCAACGAAAAAGATCTCACCCGGGGGCGAGCCAATACGCTAAGATTGGCAATCTCAGGTCAGTTGGGTGACGATGCATTTTCTTCTGATGAAATGATGGAAACCATGAAGCTTTGCGTTTCATGCAAAGGGTGTAAACGCGAGTGTCCAACGGGCGTAGATATGGCACGAATGAAAATAGAAGTACTTGCAGCCCGAGCCCGCAAGAACGGCATTTCGCTTCATGATAGATTAATCGCTTATATGCCGCGTTACGCCCCCATCGTGTCAAAATTTCCGTGGTTCATGAATATACGTAATAATGTACCGGGCCTTGCTAAAGTTCTGGAACGCCCAACTGGTTTCACAGCCAAACGCGCCCTGCCCCATTGGCATTCGCGCCCATTCAAAGACACCGAATACACAACCGATGGCAATCCTTCAGTCGTTATCTTTGCGGATAGTTTTAATCGCTATTTTGAACCGGACAACCTGCGTTCCGCTGCAAATGTTTTGCAAGCCGCAGGGCTTTTTGTTGAAGTTGCAAAGCCACTTGACCAAGGACGCCCACTTTGTTCTGGCCGGACCTTTCTTTCTGTCGGGCTTGTGGAAGAAGCAAAGTCTGAAGCGCGACGCCTTATTGAAAGCCTGCTGCCATACGCAAAACGTGGCATTCCAATCATAGGGATTGAGCCCAGTTGTTTACTGACATTAAGGGATGAAATACCGGCACTTTTACCGGGAGACGAAACCGCATTGATTTCTGAAAATGCTTTCATGCTGGAAGAATATATCGCTAAACAAATAGAGCTTGATGCATTCAAACTTCAATTAAAATCACCGGCAAACAAATTGCTTTTACACGGCCACTGCCACCAAAAAGCATTTGGAATGATGTCTGATATAGAAATGACCCTAGCCCTGCTACCAGATACTGATATCGAAACAGTTCAATCAGGGTGCTGTGGCATGGCAGGATCATTCGGCTACGGTGTTGATACGCATGAAGTATCCATGAAGATGGCTGAACTTGATCTGCTACCAGCCGTTCGTGCAGCAGATGAAGATACAATCATTGTAGCAGACGGTATATCGTGCAGACATCAGATATCCGGCGGCACTAAACAGAATGCAATGCACGTAGCCCGCATTCTTGAGCTGGCATTAAAATAAGATATGAGTTAGGAAATAGCCTTATGAATGCATCAGAATCCATAACACGACCTTCACTTCATATAGAGCTTCTTGGCCGCCTGCGCGATCTTATCATAGAAGGCGTTTTACCACCCGGCACCAAAGTTCCCGAACGTGAGCTGTGCGAGCGCTACGGCGTTTCCCGTACACCGATGCGTGAGGCACTTAAGGTACTGGCCGTTGATGGTCTGGTTTGGCTGGAGCCCAACCGGGGTGCCTGGGTGAGCAAAATCACCATTAAAGATCTGGAAGAAGTATTTCCTGTTATGGGAGCATTGGAAGCGCTTTCTGGCGAACTGGCCTGCGAGCACATCACAGATGATCAGGTAAATGCGATCAGAAAACTACATCTTGAGATGATCGAGCACTACAAACTACGTGACCTCGCCAAATATTTTCAGGCTAATCAAGCTATTCACGAAGCAATATTGGAAGCAGCAAACAACTCGGAACTGACAACGATGTATCGATCTTTGGCTGCACGCGTAAGACGCACAAGATATCTTGCCAACATGACCGATGAACGCTGGGAGAAAGCTGTCGAAGAACATGAACAAATACTTTCCGCACTGGAAAATCGCCACGGTGCCGAGCTTGCCCAAATTCTTCGCCAGCATCTAAAGAGCAAATTCGAAACCGTGCGCAACTGGTTGAATAGCGATCAAAGAGTGAAACAATTAACGGAATGATTTGAGCAAGGTTAATAAGTAGGTTGCATATTTTCTCTCTTCTAAAGCTTAACCATGATCAGACCGAACGGGTAATACCGCCATCAACACGGATGTTCTGACCGGTGATATAGGCGCCGCCTTTTGAGGCGAGGAAAGCCACGGTTGCTGCAATTTCATCATACGAACTTCCGTAACGACCCATCGGTATCTTGGCCATGAAATCTGCATTTTCCGGCAGGCTGTCGATAAAGCCCGGCAGCACGTTGTTCATTCGCACATTGTCGGCGGCATATTTGTCGGCAAACAGTTTGCTGTAGGCTGCCAGCCCTGCGCGCATCACACCCGAAGTTGGAAAAACCGGATCAGGCTCGAAAGCGGCGAAGGTCGAGATGTTGATGATCGTGCCCGACTTTTGCTTGATCATGATCGGCGCCACCAAACGGGTCGCCCGCACAGCATTTAGGAAATAAACATCCATACCGGTGTGCCAATCTTCATCGGAAATATCCAGGATCGGCGCACGCGGGCCATGACCAGCCGAATTCACCAGCACGTCAACACGGCCCCATTTGTCCATGGTGGCATCGACCAGGCGCTTCAAATCATCGTTCGACTGGTTCGAGCCGGTGACACCGATGCCGCCCAATTCCTTGGCCAGCGCTTCACCCTTGCCTGACGAGGACAGAATGGCAACGTTGAACCCGTCTGCGGCCAGACGGCGCGCGCTGTCAGCACCCATGCCACTTCCGCCTGCAGTGATTATCGCAACTTTGTTGTCAGCCATTTTATGTCTCCATTTGCATTCGTTGGTTTTGTCTGAGACCAGCATGGGGTTATTCAGGCAATTTGACTAATCAATTATTCTACTTTAACTCTGTAGAAATTCTACACTCAGAACCGAAAACGTCATGAGAAATATGCCACCGTTGAATTCCCTGAAAGCCTTCGAAGCGTCAGGACGCCATCTGAACTTCCGCCTCGCAGCTGATGAATTAGGCGTTACTCCGGGGGCTGTTGCACAGCACGTGCGCGCTCTTGAAGTTCTTCTAAAGATCAAACTTTTCGAGCGGCATGCGCGGGGGCTAGCGCTGACCGATGAAGGCCGCAGGTACCTTCCACCTATACGCCGCGCCTTTGATCTGATTACCGAGGCCACAGATAACCTTGCTCCGCGTGATACCGTTGTAACGATCAGCTCTACTCCGTCTTTTGCCACAAGATGGCTGGTACCAAGGCTGGGCACATTTACCGAGGATCACCCGGATATCCGTGTTCGGCTGGATGCCTCGAGCGCCCTCGCCAATTTTCAAACAGATGGTGTCGACATTGCAATCCGGCAAGGGAAACCTCCCTTTGGGCCGGGGCTTGTCGCTGAACCTCTGTTCGCTTCGGAATTGATCGCGATATGCCATCCCGACCTGATGACGGGCCCGCACCCGATATCTTCACCGGAAGATTTGCGGTATCACACTTTGCTAGAGGACACACACGGCCAGTGGCCATTGTTTCTAGAGAAAGCTCTGGCGGGAACGCGGGTTTCAGACATGAAAACCACAAACTTCAGCCAAACATCTATGGCCATTGATGCCGCTATTGCGCGCCAAGGTATCGCCCTTACGAACCGGACATTTGTCGCGGCAGACCTCGAAGCCAAACGCCTTTGCCAACCATTTGCGTTTTCGGTGACGACCGAGGAAGGCTACTACGTGGTTGCCCCGAGAGAGCCACGCACACCCGGTCTCGTCGCTGTCATAAGAAAATGGCTTGCCGAGCAGACGTAGACGGCTGTGTTGGTATTAAAGTATCACCGCGATTTATTCTGTAATCTTTATGGCAGTATAAGATGGTGATAAAAATGAAGAATGATCGAAATGTAAGCAGGACAAATCCAGTTTGGATTGCAAAACAGTAACCTGCGATTATCACGTGGCAATTCCGTATGGAAACGCTGTAAAAAAGGGATCGGGGTCGGTGGCGGACAGACAGTCCGCCTAATTAAATATTTAACTAATTGTATTTTATTAATTATTTTAATAAACATAGTATAGATACCACACCTAATACCACATCAGATTAACATAAATGGGTTTTCTGCGTCTCTTACGTTAGTATTTGATATGATAGGTAACCTTTTTCAAATTTACGTTCTTTCAAAAATTTGATAATTAATAACCTACTTCATGGCTTAGAAGATCGACGATTCTATGACGCCATAAATTGTCCCTTATATGATTAATATAACACCAAACAAGTATGACTGTTTGGAGTGGCGGGCTCAACTGATCAACGCAACACACTGTGCAAACTTCTCAACCGGTGTTTGATATTGCAAGGTCTTTCTGTGCCTTTTGTTTAGCTACCTAGAAATGGCACTAAGTTTTGCTTGTGAATGGACAATCAGATCGGTTCCAAGTGGCAGATATTGTCTGAGCAAACGGTTAGTGTAATCAATGATCAGATTGAGAACTGGCGTGAGCGTTTCTACGTCAACGAACGCTTCCAATTCTTGCCGTATCTGATCCGTAAATCTGGACAGCTCTTCACCAATGAGCGAGCTATGAACAAGCATTGATTGGATGAGGTGAGCATTTCGATGGCGCGTTCACAATAGCGGTTCAGCAGATATTGCAATCTTGCTATCGATGTTTCCCCTTCGGCGGGCGTGCAAATGTAAGAAAATGCCAGAGCGATCAGCGCTAGTTGGCGAACTAGTGTCCTATGTGGAATGGGAAACTGAAGTACAGTATAGGCCAAGGCAAGGGCGGCTAGCAAGCTTCGTGTAGCCCACGGCATACCCTACTAGAAGGAATACCGAAGCTCAAATTAAACATTTGGCTGATAGCAAAGAACGTTATGAACATTGCTTCCCAAATGGTACTGTGGGGATTGTTTGATGACTATGGCCCTTTCACAAGCATTACAACCATGGATGACGTGAGAGAGGCTTATCATGCTTCATTGCGCAACTGGAACACGCTGGTTGACTTACACGGCGAAGACAGCCCAGAGGCAAAGCATTTCCAGCAAGGCACGGTTAATGTGCTCATGCAGCGCGAGGGTGATGCAGCACAAGCATTACTAGAAATTGAACCGGTAACGCCTGTTGAATTGTTGTGTAAGATTGTAGCCGTAAAGAATGGTGATGCTGATTTCATTCACGAAAACGGGATACTGCTTTTAGACCAAGCAAGACGGCTATTGAGCTCGACATGAAGGTTTTACAAAATAAAATCATCAGCACCCATATCTGCAAGCAATGTGTTGCGCAGTAATATGATATCATTGCCGCCCAAATCAATGCGAACTTCATTGTTGACCTGCCCCATGACCGCCTGAACGTCAGCGTATGTGGCAAAACCAAAGCTTGATAGATCAACCTGATCGTTACCAAAGTCATCGAAATCTAATACATTATCCAGCTCATTACCTGCCAAGAAGACGAAGAGATCGTCACCCGCATCACCGTACAGCCCGTCTGTTCCTGCACCACCGTTAATCGTGTCATTGCCATTGCCGCCGCGGATATCATCGTTCCCTCCAGCCCCATTGATACTGTCATTACCGGTGTCACCGAGAATTTTGTTGATACCACTGTTTCCAGTGATGGTGTCGTCATGGATTGAACCCCTGACATTTTCGATGTCGGTGTAGGTATCGCCTTGGGCATAGCCATTTACGCCCGTGCCAGTCAAATCAACGGTTACGCTCGCATCACTGTCGTTATACATCGCCCAGTCAATGCCTGTGCCACCATCCAGCGCATCCGCACCGCGACCGCCAAACAGAAAATCGTTACCTGCGTCGCCGAAGAGGAAATCGTCGCCGTTGAAGCCACGCAGAATATCGGCCGCGCCCATCCCGTGTATCTCATTCGCGCCCGCCGAGCCTGTGATATTATCGCCGCGCATATCGGAACCAATGACGTTTTCGATATTGATTAATGTATCGTTATGCGCCTCACCACCGATGTTCACGCTGGTTACCAGATTAATCGTTTGGGCATTGGTCGATGAGCTGTAATCGATAGTATCGATACCTGCACCCCCGTCAACCGTGTCACCGCCCGAGCCGCTGGTGAATATATCATCACCGTCGCCACCCATCAGTGTATCCACACCTACACCGCCATCAAGTGTGTCATTGCCTACTTCACCATAAAGAGTGTCATCGCCAATACCACCTTTTAGGGTATCATTGCCTTCGAGGCCCTTGATCAAGTTGTTCTTAATATCCCCGTCTAATATATCGTTACCGATAGTACCAAGATGCGCCATCGTAAATACAACACGCATTATTTCGTAGTCTTGGGTAAAATTGAGAGTAACACCTTGCGCGATTTCGACGGGTACCAATGTTTCTTCCAGCAGAAGAGAATAGAGCGTAGCTTCCGCACTTTGGTCAAATCCAGAACCAAAATTTGCGGCAGATGTTAAATCCAACACGCCATACTTATCGCGCCAATCTGACTCTACGTAAGTGGTAAGGCTTGTCACTTCGACAGAATAATAGTCATACACTGATCCAGCGATAGAAATGTCTGTGCTGTAGCTTCCCGTGATATCATTCACTGATGCGTATAAAACAATTTCGTTCTCATCTTCGAACGCATTGATATTGATATCCGCGCTCCGGGAATTGTTTTGATATCCGTTTAATACTTTCTTGCCGACAATGTTTTCCGATAAGAGCTTAAACATAGCCCCTCCTGCTAGAATTTGAGTATACCCGTTAGGGTCTCCACTATAGCCATCCGCAGTTTGAGTTGTGAGTTTGCCTGCATGGGTGGAGCCCAAAAGCTCCATTGTATAGGCAGTAACAGCATCAACACCCGCGCCTGCCAATTCTGAGAATAACTGTATGATCGCGGAAGGGAGTTGGGCTCCATAGTCAAAATTATTTTCTAATCTTGCTTGATAATCTGTCTCGAAATTCTCATCGGTTCTCGCATTGAAATTCGCATTTGAAACTGTGAAACTTGTTTCAGTCTCATATAGGTTCTTTGCCTCGTCACGTGTAAGAGACGCAATACTCGCCCCTGCAAGGATGTCGAATTGTTTGCCAATTAAGCCGAGGTCAGCAGCGCGGGTTTCCCAGACATTTACAGCGTCGCTTATCAAATGCCCATTAGAAGATTCGCTTAGGCCATCATCCAACGATGCATAGGTTTGTACATATCGCTGCCAAAGCAGTGTATCCACTGCATCAATACCAGCGGCATCAAACTGATTTGCAAAAACAGCCGTATCGTCGAAAGAACCAGAGAATGGATCGCTAGGGGTATCTAACTGGAATCGTCCCATTTGCACCGCAATGTGGGGAGCAATACCCTCCAAATTTGTACCGTTCGCATTCAAATCACCGGTAGTTTTAGCAATTTCTGATGCAATCGAATTGTAGAGTTTCCCAAGACTAGTAACG
>JAJFHY010000255.1 GCA_021775375.1 Amylibacter sp.
GCGGGTAAAAGAGCCCGACCCGGCATAACATTGAAAGAATCCGCCAACGGTATTTGATATCCCCTGCCCGATCATTTCCTGATTGGCATCAAACTGCTCTTTACGCCGTACGGCAAATGCCCGCCCGATGGATATCGCCTCTAACAACCCCACAAGCGCAATCGCAGCAGCCCCGGGCGCCAATGTGCCAATGTCAGACAAAACACCCGTCGGCGGGGTAAACTGCAATGCCAACGGTGGCAAGGCCCCAACCATCGTGACCCCCTTTTCGCCTGCATCCATGACCCACGCCAACAAAGAGCCACCTATAAGGGCCATCAAAAACCCGGGCAGTCTCGGGAACAGCCTTTGTGATAAAACCGCCATAGCAAGGGTAAAACCTGCAATCATCAAAGCCAGATTATTCGTTTGGTGAATATGCTCGCCCAATTGCAACAACCGCTCAATCACATTGCCGCCGCGTTCCACATGAACCCCAAAGGCCCCTGCCAACTGGCTAACAGCAATCAACAAAGCTGCAGCCGCCGTGAATGCAGTCATCACCGAATGGGAAACAAAGGAAACCAGACCACCCAACCGGCCCAGCCCCGCTGCAATCTGAAACAGCCCCACAAGAATAGTCATCATCAGGGCCAGCTCGATATACCGTGCAGTTTCAGGCACGGCCATACCGTTCAACGTAGCAAACAAAACTGCAGAAATTGCCGTCGTCGGACCCGAAATCATCACCATAGAAGACCCGAATACCGCAGCAATGAACGCGGTGATCATAGCGGTATAAAGCCCATATACAGGCGGCAGCCCCGCAATCGTTGCAAAAGCAACCCCTTGCGGTAAAACAATTGCCGCGTTGATAAACCCTGCGTAGGCATCGGAAAAAGCTCTTCTTCCGTTCATTTGCTTGGCCCAAGTGTAGTCAGGTAAAAATGTAGATATGCGCATGGGAGTAGCGGCTCTCAAAAATAATATAGGTTAAGGCACCCACATACACTTTGATACAAAGACCAAATGGTGTGCCGTGCAGCAATAGTTTATCCCGATTATACATCAAATTGAACATATTCTTTCAACATTCTGATTTTCAGAATGGAACGGTCTAAAACATGATCTATAACGGTTGTAAATCCGCAGGTATCAATCATGACACAAAAACCATATGACTATTGCATTATCGGTGCCGGAATTATCGGCCTGACCATTGCCCATAAATTGCTGGACCGCCACCCATCGGCCCGCCTGATCGTTATCGACAAGGAAACCGGCCCCGCGCAACATCAAACCGGTCGCAACTCTGGCGTCATACATGCGGGCGTCTATTATACGCCCGGCAGCCTGAAAGCTACGCTTTGCCGCAAAGGTGTTCCGACGATAACAGACTTTTGCACCAAGCATCAGGTGGCATTTGAACAATGCGGCAAGCTGATTGTCGCGGTTGATAAAGATGAAGCTGCCCGCCTGAACGGGTTATATGAACGTGGCCTTCAAAACGGTATTCAGGTTCAGCGCATCAGCGGTGCACAAATGGCAGAGATTGAGCCCGCCATTAAGGGCGTTTCGGCAATCCTATCACCCACCACAGGCATCGTTGATTATGCGGGGATCTGTCACAAACTGGTTGACCTGCTAACGGCACAAGGTGTGACATTTCAATTCGGCACAGTAGTGACCGATTTGCGCGAACTCAGCGATGAAACCATTATTGAAACCTCACAAGGGGTTATAAAAACAGCGCAACTGATTGTCTGTGCGGGTCTGCAAGCGGATCGTCTGGCCGATATGATGGGTCTTGCGGATGATTTTCGCATTCTGCCTTTTCGCGGCGAATATTTCCGGCTGGCGGAAAAACACAACGCAATCGTCAATCACCTGATCTACCCCGTCCCAAAACCGGGCCTGCCTTTTCTGGGTGTCCATCTCACCAAAATGGTCGGCGGCTATACGACTGTTGGCCCAAACGCTGTGCTGTCATTGGGGCGCGAAGATTACCACCGGTCATTCTTTCAGCCCAGTGATACGTGGCGCACCATTTCCTATCCGGGGTTTTGGAAACTGATAAACAGGTTCAAATCCGCAGGCGTGTCGGAACTGAAGCGCAGCCTGTCAAAAGCTGCCTATATGAAAGAGGTGCATCGCTACTGCACCGCTATCTCTGTTGAAGATTTACAGCCTTATCGCACAGGCATCCGCGCACAGGCCGTTGACCTGCAAGGAAACATGATCGACGATTTCCTAATCAAGAAAACCGCCCGATCCGTTCACATCTGCAACGCGCCGTCACCCGCCGCCACATCCGCTTTTGCTATTGCTGATCACCTGTTCGAAACGGGTCAGTTATAAAACGTCCTTGGCAACTTTATCCAAGGCAGTTTCAACACGGTTAAACATGTCCTTAACCTGATCTTCGGTGATAATCAGCGGCGGGCAAAATGCCATAGCGTCGTACATGTTGCGTGAAATCACACCATTCTCCAAAAACGCAGCATTGCCCAATGCGCCCAGTTGCCCCGGTGCATCCAGGCCTTTCTTGGCAGCTTTATCCGTCACCAGTTCCAGCGCACCGATCAAACCCGCACCGCGTGCTTCACCCACCACAGGGTGGCTTTCAAAATCGCGCAAGCGCTTTTGAAACATCACGCCCAATTCAGCCGCATGCCCAACCAGATCACGCTCTTCGATGATATTAAGGTTTTCCAAAGCAACAGCCGCGCCCACAGGATGTGCCGCACCGGTAAAGCCGTGGCCCAAAATACCGATACGTCCGGTTTCTTCGGCAATCGGTTCATAAACACGCTCATTGATCATAATCGCGGAAAATGGAAAATAGGTCGATGTGATCTGTTTCGACATCACGATCACATCAGGCTTTAATCCGTAAGTTTCAGACCCGAACATTTTACCTGTCCGCCCGAACCCGTTGATTACCTCGTCGGCCACTAGCAATACACCATATTTATTCAAAACCGCCTGGATTTTTTCCCAATAGGTCTTAGGCGGTACAATTACCCCGCCTGCCCCCATAAGCGGTTCCGCAAACATTGCACAAATGGTTTCGGGCCCTTCAGCCAAAATCATTTCCTCCAGATCGGTGGCACAACGGCTGGCGAACTGTTCTTCGCTTTCGCCCTCCTGCCCTTCGCGCCAATAATGCGGACAAGTCGTGTGCAACACGCCTTCAATCGGCAGATCGAAACTGCGGTGGTTGTTTGGCAAACCTGTCAAACTGGCCGATGCAATCGTCACGCCGTGATACCCACGAATACGGCTGATGAATTTCTTGCGCTTGGGCTCACCCAAGGAATTTGAACGATACCACAGCATTTTCATCACTGTGTCATTAGCCTCTGAGCCTGAATTCGTAAAAAACACTTTCGACATTGGCACAGGCGCAATACCGATCAGTTTTTCCGCCAGATCAATGACCGGCCCATGACTGCGATGCGCAAAATTGTGATAATACGGCAATGCCTTCATCTGCTTGGTCGCCGCATCGACCAAACGCTGTTCGGAAAACCCCAAAGCCGTTGACCAAAGCCCGGCCATAGCCTCGATATATTTATTGCCTTCACTGTCGGTTACATAAATCCCGTCACCGCTTTCAATGATCTTCGGACCAACATCAGGATGCGTGGCAGCATTGGTATAGCTGTGGAAATGATGCGCGATATCACGCGCTTCAGGTGAGTTTTGGCGAACAGTCATAAGGAACCTCCATTTTTCGACACGTTGGGGGGAATTTGATCAAAATTCAAGGGGAAATTCTTGCCCCTTTTAAACAATAAATAGACTTGGCCCTGATCGGGGTCTGCTCCGGTAGGGGGCGGGATATTACGCTAACAAAAGCGGCCGCCGGTTCGAAGTGCAAAGAACGGTTGGGTTGAGGCCAAACACAACATTGAGTTTATGTCATAAAGGGATAAAGCCATGCAGCCAAATTAGCCTTGCACGGTCAATGGTTGTCATTTCTTCCAGTGAGGAATCCAATTTTCTGTACACACTAATTAGCAAGTATCTGTTCAGTTTTCAAAACTGTAGCAAACTCACCTTGTACAGTGCTTAGGGATGTAGAATGCACTTGCTCCGCAGAATGCTCTACTCCGTCCGGACCGGTTACCGCATAAGCCCACACCGCATCTGATGCATAAATTGTCTCAAAACCCAGATCTGCTGCCGCGCGCGTTGCCGATTCAACGCAATGGTTGGCTGTTGCACCACACATTACAAGACGCTCAATATTTTGATTGCGCAAGTCAGCCTCTAGGCCAGTGCCGACGAATGCACTACTGACATATTTGATATAACGTGTCTCTTTGTCCGTTGGTTTTGCATAAGGCTGCACAGCTGATCCTGACGCGTTCTCATAAAAAGGATCCTCGGGATCACGCCCATGGTGATGAACATGAATGACAGTATCTCCACGTTCTCGGAAGGTTGATAAAAGTGCCTTTATATTCTGCTCTGCTTGCGGACAGGATCGTTCAGCGCCATTTGCATCATCATGCGCTAATGCCATTTGTACGTCGATAACTACCAATGCCGTTTTTGTCATTCTGTTTTCCTATTTTAAATTACTGTAGCTGTCTGTTTTCTGGCAGCCAATATCCGCTCAACGCGTTTTCCATAAATTCGAATGTTAACATCGTCACTGAGGATAGTGTCAGGTTCTTCGCTGTAGGTCATGATTGATGTGATGCGCAACTGTCTGCCCTCTACCTCGGTAACGCCGTGCAAGGAATATCCGCCACGAAACAGCGTGAATGTACCAGCACCGCGACTGAATGTTTTCGCCTTCGACATATCCCCTGCAAGCAGTTGATCAACAGCTTCACGATCTTCGGTTTCATCCGTACGGGAATTTGGAAGAAAGGCAAATTCACCGCCTTTTTCCGCGGCCTGCAACAACAAAGTAACGGTGCATTCGGTTGTATCATAGTGCCAAGCATGCCAGCTACCTGGGTGTAGTGCGACTATGTTCAAAGCTTGGAACTCATCTGCACAGCGATATAGCACAGGCTTTTTTTGTACACGGCGGATGAAATCCGTAAGCTTTTCCGATTTGTATAGTTGCTGTATCAGCGTATCATCAGGTATCTGGTCATCCGCCAACTGTGAGGCAACATGTGTGTATTCGCGGCGTCTTGGGTCATCCTTAGGCGCGCTTGGGTCAACCTTGCCCTGATAGATATTTCGCTTGATAGTTAATGTCTCGGCAGTTGGCTGTAAGGCGTTAGCTTCCTGCTTTAATGCCGCAAGTGCGTTGGGTCGGATAAAGCCGTCAAAATTACACCATCCGTTTTCATCCATTTGCTTCTGGCATTTTTTTAGAAACTCAGCGCCTTCACCCTGATTTAAATCCTCGATAGGATAACGTTCCAGATCGACCAGATTAAGCACCATGTCTGAATGTTTCGTGAAAGAGTTAGCCATTTTCTATCCTCATAAATAGATTGCAACCAAAATCCGACTGCAAAAGAACAAGCCGAAAATTGACATTTCCAATACAATATGACAGTGCGTTTAAAGAAAGAAAAATATAATAATCAGGTTCCATGCACATAATAATCTTATGGATAAATTTTAAATGCAGCATCTCAATTTAAACTGGCTAAGAACATTTGAAGCCGTTGCACGCCTTTCAGGGTTCACTGCCGCCAGCAAAGAATTGGGATTAACGCAGACCGCGGTAAGTCTTCAAATCAAGGCGTTAGAAACAAAGCTTGGCAATGATTTGTTCATCCGTCGCGCCAAAACTATTCGACTTACCGAAATAGGAAAGGCTTATCTGCCGTCAGTTCGCGATACGCTCGAAATACTTACTCTTTCCACCAACGGATTATTCGGGCCTGACTTAAAAAATACGATTGTTGTTCGTGCCTCTATGGCATTGACTATGTGGCTCGCGCCGAAAATAGGTGATTTTCAACGCCTTAATCCAGAGATTGGCCTGAAATTTGTTACAGCTATCTGGCAGGAAACAATTGATACACAAAATGTGGATGCCGATATAATACTGGCCCCAAACACTCACACGACAGCCAACTTAGAGAAGCTATCGGATGAGTTTATTGTTCCGATTTGTGGGCCAAGCACATCAAAAGACATCCGGTCTATTGATGACTTAGCGCGAATAAACCCAATTCATATTCTGGGCTTTGATGATCATTGGTCACGCTACATGGCGAATTTTGGCTTGCAGCATGATGTGAAATCAACACGTTTGATGGTTGATACATCGGTTGCGGCATGCGAACTGGTTGCCTCTGATCTTGGTCGCGCGGTGGTTATTGAACGGTTTGCCCGAAATGCAATAGAAGCGGGACAACACATCAGCATTGTTGGTGATCGGATGCCCCTTGGCCAATCTCACTACCTCATCAGAAAAGATACAACAAAAGAAATTCAACCGGCCACCTTGGCATTTAAAGAATGGCTACGCGCACAATTCCTTAAACAGGGTTGAGCACACGCGGTATGTGTTAATTCTGTAATCAGATTGAACGGCAGATAAGTCCCGCATAGAACCCTTTAAAACAATTTATAGACGTGGCCCTGATCAGGGCCTCCTCCGGTATGGGGCGGGATAGTACGTTAACGAACGCGGTCGTTCATTTGAAGTGTTGCGCCGACCAGTTGAAACCACTGACCAAATAAGACATTCGTGGTAACTTGTTTCTAAAATCTGAACTAAAAAAGGGCGCCATAAATAACGGCGCCCTTTGGCATAATGGTTACAAAGTACTCGTCAGCCACCCTGATTGCGTTGCAGGCTTTCAAGTACCTGATCAATCCCGAAGCTAGCTGGTTTAGAGCGCGGTGGGTAATCTTTGAAGCTTGACAGAAACTGTCCAACAAACGCTTGTGCCGGAACCAATAGATATAGCCGGTCAAACCGCCACTGAGTGTAACCGGGGGCTTCGTGTTGGGCGCGTTCAAACGGATCGCTGTAAAGATCTATGATCTTTGGTAGGCGAAGGAAGGTAAATGGTTCTTCCCAAACATCAAAACCTTCTGCCCGTTGCTCGGCAAACACCACTTTCCAGCGATTATAGCGCATGTTCACTAGATCTCCGCCATCCGAGAAATACATGAACTCTTTGCGCGGTCCTTCTTCAGTTTCACCCCGGAAATATGGCATGAAGTCATAGCCATCCAGGTGCACTTTGGTGTTTTCCTCACCAAACTGAGGCCCCTCCAGCATTTTTTCTTTCATATCAGTATCACCAAGAGCGGACATAAATGTTGGAAACCAGTCAAGGTGACTGATGATCTCGTGTGACTTGCGGCCCGGTTCAATGACGCCCGGCCATTTGATCATCATCGGAACGCGATATCCGCCTTCCCAGTTGTCATTCTTTTCGCCCTTGAACGGCGTGGTGCCGCCATCCGGCCAACTGAAAACCTCAGCTCCATTATCGGTGGAATACATTACAATTGTGTTATCGGCGATACCCAACTCGTCCAATTTGTCGAGTAACTCACCAACCATACCATCATGTTCGACCATACCGTCTGGATACACACCAAGACCTGTCACACCCTGACTTTCGGGTTTCAGATGCGTATTAATGTGCATTCGGGTAGAGTTATACCATAGGAAAAAAGGCGCTTCCTGTTCCACAGCGCGATCCATAAAATCAAGTGCCCCGGCAGTAACTTCCTCATCGATTGTTTCCATACGCTTTTTAGTTAGCGGTCCAGTGTCTTCGATGCTGCCATCCGCGTTAGATCGGATCACCCCACGTGGGCCGAACTTCTTGCGAAACTCCGGATCTTTAGGGTAGTCAACATTCTCTGGCTCTTCCTCAGCATTTAGGTGATAGAGGTTGCCGAAGAATTCGTCAAAACCGTGGTTTGTTGGGAGCATCTCATCTAGGTCGCCAAGATGGTTTTTCCCATACTGGCCAGTCATATACCCCTTGGATTTCATGTATTCAGCGATGGTCGGGTCTTTGACGCTCATACCCTCTTTGGCACCCGGCAGACCAACCTTCAGCAACCCGGTGCGAAACCCCGACTGTCCCGTGACAAATGAAGCGCGTCCTGCAGTGCAAGATTGCTCACCATAACCATGGGTAAACAACATGCCCTCACTGGCAATTCGGTCGATGTTGGGGGTTTCGTATCCCATCATTCCTTGATTGTAGGCGCTGACATTCCATAGTCCGATGTCATCGCCCCAAATAACAAGAACATTTGGGCGTTTGTCTTGTGCAATAGCGCCGGTTGAAAGCGCAATAGTAGTCGATGCGGCAATAGCAAGTTTTAATCCGTTGCGTCGCAAAAAGTTAAAATTCTTCATCTAATTCCTCCATTCAAATAACTCCAATCGCCTTGGGCGGCGACCTTTGTTCCACCATCCTCATGCAATACAGGGTTCAAGTCTAGAAAAATAACGGTCAATATATCTGTCCTGTTCAACTTGCAGTGGATTGCGGCAGCTTTGGCCCGCATAGTTCCCATTTACGCATTACATAACGCATGTCATTTTTCAGCACGGGGGCTGGATTGAGGTCAAAGTGCCTTCGTCAAGAACGGCATTGGCTTCTTTGGCCGTTGTCATAATTTCTCCCAATTCAAACTATACGACTATATAAAACTAAGATCGGAAATACATAACCTTAACAACGGCTTTATGATGGGCAGCGAATATATTCACTGGGACAGCATTATCGATCCAGAAGAAGTCAGATACAGCCGACGTATTGAATTAGAGCGGGAAGCCGAACTGCGCCACAGATATCCAAAAGCTGATTTAACTTTGATTCCATATTTCCATGATCTACTAACGCTTGCCGAATCCTATTTCAGTGATACGGGTCAGCATCTTAATGTTTACGGAGACATAGGTGAACTTTTTGGTTCCATCATGTATGGAATTAAACTCCACAAAAATTATGCTCAAGGTTCCGATGGGAAAATGGGTTGTGATTTTGTAGAGATCAAAACGATTTCCCCTGCCAACGACAAAGAGCGGACACTTGTACGTTTAGATGATCGGCATTTTAACACATTACTTGTCGTCAAAGTTGACGAAGAATTTACAGTGTCCGGACGTCTGATCAAACGGTCAAACTTGCCGAATAGGGGTGGTAAAAACATACGTCTATCGTGGAACAACTTAGCTGAGCTTGAATAGCAGGATTATCCGCATAATTCCCTATTGCATATCCACAAAATATATAATTTCATCCATTATATCAACACGCTAAGCACTGTCCCAACTGGGACATTGGTTTTTTACAGCAATTTTCGCAGTTCAAACTTCTGAATTTTCCCCGTAGCGGTTTTCGGCAATTCACAAAATATCACCTGCTTCGGCCGCTTAAAACCGGCCAGATTTGCCCGGCAAAAATCAATGATCTCCTGCTCGGTCGCACTTGCCCCCTCTTTCAGCTCCACAAACGCACAAGGAACCTCGCCCCACTTCTCATCCGCCTTGGCAACCACCGCAGCCAAAGACACCGCAGCGTGGCGGTGCAACGTCCCTTCGATTTCCACCGACGATATATTCTCGCCGCCCGAGATGATAATATCCTTCAAACGGTCTTTCACCTGAGCATAGCCATTGGGATGCATCACAGCCAGATCGCCCGTGTGAAACCACCCGCCTTCAAACGCCTCATCTGTTGCAGCCTCGTTCTTCAGATAGCCCTTCATCGTTGTATTCCCGCGCATCAGGATCTCGCCGATAGTTTCCCCATCCGCAGGCACATCCGTCATCGTATCCGTATCGACCACGCGCATATCTTCCATCATCACCATCAATGCACCGGTACGTGCCTTGATCTCAGAGCGCGCGGATGTATCCAGCCCGTCCCAATCCGAATTCCACGCACACATCAAAGTATGCCCGTAAGTTTCGGTCAGCCCGTAAACTTGCGTTACATTAAACCCGATCCGCTCGATGCCTTCCAGAATGGCAGCAGGCGGTGGTGCCCCCGCCGTGAAAACCTCAATCGGATGATCGAACGCCTTGCGATCCTCTTCAGGCGCGTTCAGGATCATACCCAGCACAATCGGCGCACCACCGAAATGGCTGATCTTATAGTTATCAATTGCATCATAAATAATTTTAGCCGTCACAACCCGCGTACAAATTATCGTCCCCGCCACTGCTGCCATCGACCAGGAGTGACACCAGCCATTGCAATGAAACATCGGCACAATCGCCAGATATTTCGGGTGCGACGGCAAAGACCAATCGGAAATTGTGCCGATCGCCATCAAATAGGCCCCGCGGTGGTGATAAACCACGCCTTTGGGTTTGTTTGTGGTACCTGAGGTATAGTTCAACGCAATGGCGTCCCATTCGTCACCCGGCATATCCCAAACGGCATTCGGATCACCCGTTGCCAGAAACGCCTCATAACCCATCTCACCGATAGCTTTCGGATTTTCATTGGCTTGGGTGTCCAGAATGTCGATCACCAGCAGATCAGGGTTATTCAGCTGCGCAATCGCCTTTACCCCTTCTGGTGACAATTCAGCGTCAATAATGACCGCCCGCGCCTCACCATGCTCCAGAATATAGGCGATGGTCTCGGCTTCCAGCCGTGTGTTGATCGTGTTCAATACCGCGCCTGACATCGGAATGCCGAAATGCGCTTCAACCATCTCGGGCATGTTGGCAGAGATAATTGAAACCGTATCCCCCTTGCCGATCCCGCGCGCGTTCAAGGCCGAGGCAAGCCGCCTGCACCGCTCATAAACCTGCCCCCAACTATAATGGCGGGTCCCGTAAACCGTCGCAGGCTTATCAGGAAAAATCAGGGCGGTGCGTTTCAGAAAAGATAACGGCGAAAGCGGCACAAAGTTCGCTGCATTCCGATCAAAACATTCGTATTTATTTTCGTCCACCCTAAGTCTCCCTAATTTCTAACAGCTTGGCCCCTATCCAACAGGCTTGCAATACGCGCGTGGCTTTCCTTGGTTTTCGCCAAGACCAAAAACGCCGCCCGTTCGCGATTATACAAATCCTGCTCACTTTGTTGCAAGCTGTCATCGCTACCCGTGTTCACCACAATCGTCGCAACTTGCATCGCTACGGTTTTATCATGTGGAAAAAACAGCCCGTCATCGACACCTTTTTGCATAAAGTCAGACATGCGCGTCAATAATGCACGACCGGGCAATTCAAACACGGGCGCCGTTGGTGGCGTATAACCCGCTTGCATATCGCTCAACGCATTGGTCGCCGTCACAACCAGCTTGTCGCGGTTAATCACCTCAATATCACGCTCGGGCAGAAAATACTGATACCGCGCCGACATATCAGGGCTGCTGCCTATATGCCCGTAGCCAATTTGCATCCATGTGTTCCAAGCCGCTTTTTCCCAGTCACCTGTGGCCTGAAACCACCGCCAAAGCGTTTCTTTAACACCGCCGCCACCCGGCACTACGCCGACACTGGTTTCAACCAACCCGAATACCGTATTGGTGTGCGCCACAACCTTATCGCAATGCAACAAGACTTCAAAACCCCCGCCAAGGCTCAGGCCTGATGGCGCACCCACAACAGGAACGGGCGCATATTTCAACGCTTTCACCGCCTGCTGGAAATCGTTCAGAAAACCATCCATCCCGGCCCAGTCAGCGCTTTCTATGAATGCGCGGAAACGGTTCAGATCAACGCCGGCCGAAAAATGCTGAGCGTCATTGTGCACCAAAATACCCTTGCCATGATCCTTTGCAGCCGCCGCGACAATCTCCATCGAGGCACCAGTTAATGCGTTTGCTTTCGAATGGAACTCGATCAGTCGCAAATCACCCTGCAAAGCATAAAGGCTTGCGGCCTCATTTTGTGCAATCGGTGTCAGCGTGCGTTTCAACATATGAAAACGCACAGTCCCTTCCGGCAGAACCACGGGTGTGGCAACGCCACTTTCGCAGCCTTGCTCAAATACGCGCACTGTCAGTTTGTTGCCGACCACTGCATAAAACGGCCCGTTTTCCACTGAAACTTCCAATGCCATCGGCACAGACAAGCCAGCTTCCACAACCAAGGCTTTGGCCACGTCTGCCCCAAGCGCATCCATCATCTCGAACGGCCCGCGCACCCAGTTAAACCCCAGCTTCATTGCGTCATCAATATCTTGCGGGCTGTGCGTAACAGTTGGGATCAAATCAGCAGCATAGGCAAACACACGCCCCAGCATGCGCCGGCAAAACTCGGTTTCCGGCCCTTTGCCTGCGATCAGTTCGGTTAGAACTTCGCGCCCCAAAGCTTGGTTTTCAGCAGCAGTCACTGCTTTTTGCGGCAATGTCGCAACCCGCGGTCGCGTCTTGCCCGTTGCTAGATCAACTGCCAACTCCTGCCCGTCAACAGATCGGTAAAACCCGCCCTTGCCCTTGTCACCGGTAAATCCGTTTGCAACCATCTCGCGGATCAGCGGCATTACGGGGTTACCTTTCGTGCCAACTGCATGGAACACATCACCATTGGGCAGTATATCGCCAAGCGTGTCCACCACATCCGACATAAGATCGACCCCGATCAAATCATAAAGCCCGAACACACCGGTTTTCGGGATCCCCATCGGGCGGCCCATCAATGCATCGGCCTGTTCAACGCTTAAACCCAGCTTGAACGCTTCATCCATACCAACCTGCAAAGCAAATACACCGACGCGGTTCCCAAGGAAACCGGGCGTATCATTGCAGCGCACAACGCCCTTACCCATGACCGTATCATTATAAACCGCCAAACGGTCCATAACTGCCTCATCGGTATCGGCACCACGCACCAATTCCAGCAGACGCATATAGCGCACAGGATTAAAGTAATGCGTAATCGCAAAGCGTTTTCGAAATGCAGTAGGCATGTCTTCCACCAGTAGTGAAATTGGGATGGTTGATGTGTTCGATGTAACAATACAATTGTCAGAAATCGTATTGTTTAGGCGTAGATAGAGGTCTTTCTTAATGTCCAGTCGCTCAACAATCGCTTCAACGATCCAGTCGCATTCCCCCAGTTTGTCAAAGTCATCGCGGATATTGCCCAGCTTAATCAGATCAGCCCGTTTCTTGTTCACCAAGGCGGGTGGGTCGGATTTCAGCAGCCGTTCCTTGGCGGCATTAACCACCCCATATGCATCATCTTTGCCCGGCAAATCCATCAGCAATACGTTTTGCCCCGCATTGGCGATTTGTGCTGCAATACCGGCACCCATTGTGCCCGCACCAATGACAGCTATTCTTTTAAATTCAGACATTTCCATTCCTTAGTTAATCTCAAAAAACGGCCGCAGGGCACGGTTAACTTCAATTGGTCGTTCAGATGGCAGCATGTGCCCCGCCCCGGTGACAATCACAGGATTTGAAACCTTCAGTGCCGCGGCCATTTTCAACCCGAATTTCACCGGCGTCATTTTATCTTTTTCGGCCAATATACATTGACACGGGCAGGTAATTATATCCGCAGCCGCTGCCCCGCCGGTATAATCTGCGCAAGCTTTTAGATCAGCAAACAAGGCCCCTTGTGCATTTTCAGCCATCAACTGCTTACCGTAATTCATATGATCCTGCCCCGGCATCGTGTGATCATGGCGGTGGCCGTCCACCCCATGCCCCCAATCAGTCATCGCCGCAATTGCAGCGGGCTCATTGTCTTTCGCCATGCCCAAAAGCGCATCATTCACCGGTATTGCAAGCGCGGTTGCGATTTGTGACAGGCTCTTCACACGATCAGGGAAACGTGCCGCCAGTTCCAATCCGACAAGCCCGCCTTGGGAATGGCCTATCACGTTGGCAGCTGATACAGCTAAAACATCCAGTAATTCCACCATCCAGTCGGCCATATCCTCGATGGAGGTTAACGCCGCCCCTTTCGACAACCCATGGCCGGGCATGTCCGGCACCAGTACCTGCCAACCACGATTTGCAAAAAACCGCCCCTGCAGCATATAGCTTAAATGACTTTGCCCGCTGCCATGTAGGAACAATAAAACATTGCCCTTTGGATCAAACGCACGACCGCCCGTTGACATAAAGGTCTCTTGACCACGTACTGTCAGCTTCATTTTGCAGCTCCCGCAACTTTGCCCGCAACACGCAGAGCTGCGTTAAAGTCCGCCGCAATATCTTCAAAATCCTCAAGTCCGACAGAAATACGTAACAAATCATCCGTCAGCCCCGCAGCTTCCATCGCTTCCGGTGTGATATGCGAATGCGTTGTTGAACCGGGATGAATCACAAGCGTTTTCGCGTCCCCGACATTCGCCAGATGCGACGCCAGCTGAACATTTTCGATAAATGCCTGCCCCGCTGCACGCCCGCCTTTAATGCCGCAAGCAATGATCGAGCCCGCCCCTTTTGGCATCAACTGCTTGGCCAACGCATG
This sequence comes from Amylibacter sp., assembly GCA_021775375.1. Taxonomy (GTDB): domain Bacteria; phylum Pseudomonadota; class Alphaproteobacteria; order Rhodobacterales; family Rhodobacteraceae; genus Amylibacter. Next base: position 14,336 of record JAJFHY010000255.1, read on the forward strand.
ATCGGGATGATCGGGCAATAAGGGATGTTTCACCCATGAAATCCCTTCATGTTCGTTCAAGAACGCCAGCATTTTTTCAGTGTTCGCCATATGCCGCTCCATTCGCAGGCCTAAAGTTTCGATGCCTTGGATCAAATGAAACGCATTGGTCGGGCTTAAACATGGGCCAATGTTATACATCCCTTCGGTGCGCACGCGGGTGATAAAGGCCGCAGGCCCGTACTCTTCCCACAGGTTCACGCCCTGAAAACCAAAATGTGGTGTCGTCAGTGTGGGAAATTTATCGTTTTGCCCCCAGTCGAAATTCCCGCCATCAATCACCGCACCACCCAAAGCAATGCCGTGCCCGCCAATCCATTTCGTCAGCGAATGGATCACGATATTTGCGCCATTCTCCAACGGTTTGAACAACCACGGTGTGTTGAACGTGGCATCAATGACCAACGGCACACCGGCAGCGGCGGTGATTTTTCCCACTTCCGGCACATTCATGATATCCATGCCCGGGTTCCCGATCACTTCACCGAATACCATCTTGGTATTTGGTTTAATTGCGGCCTTGAACCCTGCTAAATCATTGGGTTTTACAAAAGTCGTGGTGATCCCGTATCGGCTGAGTGTATGTTGAAACAGGTTGATATTCGCGCCGTACATTTGCGACGACGATACAATATGATCCCCCGCAGAACACAAAGCCAACACTGTCAAAAACAACGCAGCCATGCCCGAGGATGTGGCCACCGTACCAATACCACCTTCCAGTGCGGCCAACCGCTGTTCCAAAACAGCTACTGTCGGATTGGAAATCCGCGAGTAAATATGCCCGCCCACTTCCATGTTGAATAAAGCAGCTGCTTGTTCGGTGTCTTGAAACACATATGACGTTGTTTGATGAATAGGCACAGCGCGACTGCCATAGCGACTGTCAGGGCTGTGCCCGGCATGTAATCCCAACGTGTTGAATTTATAGTCGCCACTCATAGCATAATTTCCCTATATCCTTGCCCATAGCAACGTCATATTCCTGGTCGGAACTGTCAATTAAAATCGCCAAATGTCGCAAAAAAGCTTTGTAATGTCCTTAGCATAGTTTTAAATGTCTGACAATTAAGATATTTACTGTACAACATAATTTGGGCAAGCGCATTAGAATGCCGACAGCCCCGCTGACCCTGGAGACCAAAATGGCCGAAGCAAAGTTATTTCCGACCCGCAGATTACGCGCAACACCCTTTACACCGCGCGTCGAAGCAGCAGGCGTTTCAGGTTATACGGTTTACAACCACATGCTATTGCCAACAGCCTTTAACAGCCTTGAAGAAGATTATGCACATTTAAAGCAATACGCCCAGATCTGGGATGTTTCGGCTGAACGCCAAGTCCAGATCGAAGGGCCCGACGCCCATAAGCTTGCCTGCATGATCAGCGCACGTGATTTGCGAAACGCGCAGCCCGGGCGCTGCTATTACGCACCAATCCTCGACAAAAGCGGCGGGTTTTTGAATGACCCCGTAGCCTTATGCGTTGCCCCCGATAAGTTTTGGTTCTCCATTGCCGACAGCGATCTGTTGCTTTGGGTTGCAGGGATAGCAGAAGGATTAAACCTTGATGTCACTGTCACAGAACCGGACGTTTCCCCATTGGCCATACAGGGCCCGATGGCCGAAGATCTGTTGGTTGATGTTTTTGGCGAAGACATCCGCGCCATCAAATTCTTCCGTTTTGCCACCTTCCCTTTCATGGGTCGCATGTTGAATATCGCGCGTTCCGGCTGGTCAAAACAGGGCGGCTTCGAAATATATCTGGATGACAGCAGCCTGGGTCTAGCGCTATGGGATGCCATCACGGCCAAAGGTGCGCCCTATAATTTACGTGCCGGTTGTCCCAATTTAATCGAGCGCATTGAAAGCGGGCTATTTGGTTATGGCAATGACATGACCAATGAAGACACGCCACTTGAAGTCGGCCTGGAAAAATTTTGCGCACTGGATAGTGACGCCGCATTCATCGGTAAAGACGCCCTGTTGCGCCAACGTGACGAGGGCATCAAAAAGAAACTGATGGGCCTGACAATCGAAGGCGATGCAATGGCCGCAGTTTCAATGCCTTTGCCCTGTCTAAAAAACGCGTCAAAAGTCGGCATCGTCACCTCGGGCATTTACTCACCCGATTTAGACAGCAACATCGCCTTTGCTATGCTTGATATAACCGTGGCAACTGTAGGAACTGTAGTTGATGTGGAAACGTCATCCGGAATGCGCAAAGCGGAAGTCTGCGAAATCCGCGATTTCGAAACCCGCCTGAAAGCAAACGCTTAAATATCCAGCACCCGAAATTCGGCAATGGTTCGGGCCAAACCCTCTTTTAAGCTTATTTCAGGCTGCCAGCCTAATTTGCGCAACTTATTGCTGTCCATCAGTTTGCGCGGCGTGCCATCAGGTTTGCTAAGGTCTTTTACAATCTTGCCGTCATACCCTGATGCCACGCAAATCATGTTCATCAACTCCATGATTGAAACTTCCTGACCGCTGCCAATATTCACATGACTATGCCCTGAATATTCTTTCATCAAATACACCAATGCGTCCGCACAATCATCCGCATGCATAAATTCACGCAAAGGTGTTCCTGTTCCCCACATTGTCACTGTTGGGTCACCCGCATTTCTTGCTTCTTCAATCTTGCGGATCAAGGCCGGCATCACATGGCTGGTCTGCAGATCATAATTGTCGCCCGTTCCATAAAGATTGGTTGGCATCGCGGAAATGTAGTCAACGCCGTGCTGTTTGCGATATGCCTGACACAATTTAATGCCCGCAATTTTTGCAATCGCATACCATTCATTGGTCGGCTCCAACGCCCCTTCCAAAAGCGCCTCTTCCTTAATCGGTTGATCAGCCAATTTCGGATAAATACAAGACGACCCCAAGAACAGCAGCTTTTCAACATTCACATCAAACGCCGCCTTGATAATATTGGCTTCGATCATCAGATTATCGTACAGAAAATCTGCCGGAAAATTATCATTGGCAAATATCCCGCCAACTTTCGCAGCCGCCAAAAAAACGGCATCAGGCTTATTTGTTTTAAACCATTCATGCACGGCAGCCTGGTTTTTTAAATCCAGCTCGTTACGCGTGGCTGTTAGAACTTTACAGCCTTCATCCTTCAGGCGCCGCACTATCGCACTGCCGACCATCCCGCGATGGCCTGCCACATAAACACGCTTGGACTTTAGATTATAGCGCACGCAGGTTATCCAGTTTCGCTTCATCAAAATCGGCCTGAACCATTTCAGCTACCAATTCTTCAAATGATGTTTGTGGTGTCCAGCCCAATTTTTCTTTGGCCTTACTTGCATCCCCCAAAAGCGTTTCCACTTCTGTTGGGCGGAAATAACGTTCATCAACCGCGACAATTACATTTCCGTTCGCGTCACGCCCCACTTCATCAACACCCTCGCCTTCAAAGGTGATGTTCATATCCAATTCTTTTGCCGCGGCCAGAATAAAGTCGCGCACAGAATATTGCACACCTGTCGCAATCACAAAATCTTCGGGCTTGTCCTGTTGCAGCATCAACCATTGCATTTCCACATAATCGCGCGCATGACCCCAATCACGTTTAGCATCCATATTGCCCAAATACAGCGTGTTCTGTGTTCCCAACTTAATCCGCGCTAAAGCCCGGGTAATTTTACGCGTCACGAATGTTTCACCACGCTTCGGGCTTTCGTGGTTAAACAAAATCCCGTTGCAGGCATAAAGCCCATAAGCTTCGCGATAGTTGATCGTAATCCAATATGCATACATTTTAGCCACCGCATACGGGCTGCGCGGATAAAACGGTGTGGTTTCCGATTGCGGGGTTTCCTGCACCAAACCATATAATTCAGATGTAGAGGCCTGATAGAATTTTGTCTTATGTCCAAGCCCCAAGATGCGAATAGCCTCCAACATACGCAATGCACCAAGCGCGTCGGAGTTCGCCGTATATTCAGGTTCTTCAAATGACACAGCAACATGGCTTTGTGCCGCCAAATTATAAACCTCGTCAGGTTTTACCTTCTGCAAAACATGAGTCAAACTGGTACTGTCCGTCATATCACCGTGATGTAAAACAAACCGCCCTTCACGCCCCGCTGATCCTTCATAAAGATGGTCAATACGGGCTGTGTTAAACAATGAAGTACGCCGCTTGATACCGTGTACCTCATAACCTTTTTCCAGCAGAAACTCCGAAAGATAGGCCCCGTCTTGACCCGTTACACCGGTTATCAGGGCTTTTTTAGTACTCATTATTAACCATCCTTTGTGCAATACTAACTGACATGAAAAGACTGAATTTATTATGCCTTCCATTCACAAGCAGCAATACATCTTCTCTTACATCTGGACAACTCTTAAGCTAAAACCGATTGAAGTCGACCAAATTTATCTACTCGGGCACAGTTATGACCATTCGCGCACATATATTCAGCAATCTTCAGCCGGTTCTTTATTTCAAACAGATCCCGGAATTTGCAAATACTATAAATGGTGTCACATTTACATTTGGTCTGACAGTTCCGGATGACATTGACGTTCTTATCGTTTTAACACGCGCATCATATGCAATCCCAACACGCCTGCCAAAAAACCGCACGGCATTTTATGCGGGCGAACCCGATGTCATACACGCATACAGCAGCCGCTTTTTAAACCAGTTCGGCATCGTCGTAACCACCAGCGATAAAGAGCTGACAACATTAAAGTTACGTGAAACAATTCGGCCCCTGCCATTTGTCGGCATAAACTTTGAAGACAAAGAAAATCCCTTGAATATTACCTATTTCGAGACCCTTGAATGCCCGCCAAAGAACGATAAAATATCAATTGTTACCAGCAAGAAAGCCCATACTGATTTCCACAAAAACCGTTTGGAATTTCTTGAGGCTATAAAGCAGAAAATCCCGGAACACATTGAACTCTACGGGCACGGGCTTAAACCTGTTGATGATAAAAAAGACGCACTTCTTGACCATAAATATCACATTGCATTGGAAAACACCGGCGGCAAATATACTTGGACTGAAAAGCTGTCTGACCCGCTATTGTGCTGGACTTTCCCATTTTACCACGGCTGTGATAATCTTGAAGAAGACATCCCGGCCAAAGCATTTGAATATATTGATATCAGCAATCCCGATCAGGTCATAAACCAAATGATGGCTGCCGTTAAAGATGACCTTTGGACACAGCGCAAACAAGATATCTCGGATGCGCGCGACATTATTTTTTCCGATTTTAATATAATGAAAAGATTTGCACAAATTGCACGCCAACTGGTGTCACTAGAACCCGAAAAGCCTAAAAACCCAAATCAAAGATTGATCCGGTCCGAGCGATCTATGTGGCCGGAACCGGGTTGTCGCGGCAGCATACCCGAGGCACTTATTCGCTCATCGCTATTGTTTATAAATCCAAATATTGAACTGACCGCTGCAAAGATAATAAAAAAGCGCAAAGACAAAAGAGCAGCAAACCGGAAAATGAAAAAAGCCTAGGCTTGCTCGGATAGTTTCATCATATCCGGTGTCACTTTGTATTCAATGCGCCGGTTAGATGACCGCCCCAACCCCTGAATATTCTTTATTAAAATAATTAAAGCACAATAACTGCGGCGCAATTTACATTTCAAATATGTTAATTTGGACGGGTAATCAGGTCTGGGAGTGTATCTAACCGATTTTGTAACTGAATAATCCTGCACATCCGTATACTTTCGCGCCAGTATATTGGCCTGAACGGCACAAGCGGGTTCAAGTTGGTAAAGCTTCATACCCAACATTAGATTAATTGCCGCATCCGCAAGTGCCAGGCTTTTTGTCTGCGCATTCAATATTTGCTGTGCCGATTTTGGCCAGACAACATAAGCCGCCGCACCTCCTCGGTCCTTAAACATACGACTAATGCTATAATCCGTAGACGCTAACGCCTTTGGGGTGCCCAACTGCTTTTTCTGATCGTAAAATTCCAAAGAAATATAACCCAGATCAGGGCCATCTGATAGGGCCTGTAATATCTTTGATATATCCTCTGACAACAAAACGTCATCTTCTAGGATCAAGGTTGGGTTTTTTGATTTCGCAGCAATTTCCCATGCTTTTTTATGGCTTAGAGCGCAGGCGATTTCACCATTGCTTAACGGGCGTGCCCATGAAAATCTGTAATTATCCAACTCTACTGCGGTTAAATCATCCGGGGTCACGGCATCCATGATCTCACCGGACAGGCCCAGCTTATCAAGTTGTAATAATTGCATTGCACGCCTAGAGGTCGCAGCCGCAACACTTATGACCAGTATATTGATAATGCCCATTTAACGCCCCTAACCCTTACATCTGGTAAGCTGGTGATTTTTCAGTGATAGATAAACGACTGCCGCCTGCATGATCCATCAAATCAATCACGCGCATAGACATCTTCATAGCGTGTAATATCGTCCTCACCCAGATAACTGCCGGTCTGTACTTCGATCAGCACCATTGGTACTTTACCGGGGTTCTCCATTCGGTGTTTATCTCCCACGGGGATATAAACCGACTGGTTTTCACCGACCAATTTGATCTCGTCGCCAATGGTTACTTTGGCCGTACCTTCAACAACAATCCAATGTTCCGACCGATGGACATGGCTTTGCAGGCTTAAAACACCGCCCGGCTTTACCACAATACGTTTAACCTGAAAACGCTGCCCCATGAAAAGACACTCAAAACTGCCCCAAGGGCGATGGTCGCGTGGGTGTTGCACCGCTTGTGATGCGTTTTTGTGTTTCAGTGAATCCACTGCAAGCTTTACATCTTGTGCACGATCTTTGTGTGCCACCAAAACCGCGTCGGGCATCGCAATCGCAATAATGTCTTCCAACCCGATACCGACAATTTCCATTCCTGCCGCTTCAGAGCGCAGTAATGTATTCTTGCAATCAATTCCGATTGCCGCACCAGACGTCACCAGGCCTTGTTCATCGCGTATTGCTTCACGCCAAACACTATCCCAATCACCCAAATCCGACCAGTCCCCGTCAAACGGCACACCTGACAAATTTGGCGCATGTTCCATCACCGCAAAATCAATCGAAATATCTTCTGCTCTGGCCCAAGGTTCCGGTGCCAAACGCAAGAAGCCCAAATCGGTTTTTGCGTCTTCAACCGCACGTTTTACCGGATCCATCAGAACAGGCTTATGTGCCATAAACGCATCCACAATTGCTTGCGCCTTGAATAGAAATATCCCGCCGTTCCATAAATAAGTCCCGGCATCCAACATTTTTTGTGCCGCCGCCATATCCGGTTTTTCAACAAACCTGCGCAGCTTCACAGCCGCACCGTCAACGGATTGTTCTTCCAGCTCTAAATACCCGTACCCCGTTTCAGGCCGTGTTGGCTGAATACCGAATGTAACCAAATCACCCGCATGGGCTGCATGTTTTCCCTTTTGCACTGTTGCTGCAAAATGTTCAGCATCCGGTACATTATGATCAGATGGCAAAACCAGCATCATGGCCTCTGAATTCTGCGCCAGTAGATACACGGCTGCCGCCAAAATTGCGGGGCCGGTATTGCGCCCTTCAGGTTCGATTAAAACAGCACCCGGATCAATCCCCAGCTCTGCCAGTTGCTCGGTTACTATAAATCTGAAATCAGAATTTGTCAGAACCAAAGGCCGCGCGTATCCATCACCGCTAACCCGAGAGGCCGACATCTGAAACAAGCTTTGATCGCCGATCAGCTTTGAAAATTGTTTTGGATAACTCTTGCGGGACAAAGGCCAAAGCCGTGTACCCGACCCGCCGCATAATATAACTGGTGTAATCATCTAAAGTGTCCAATAAATATAGATCCTGTATTCTTGATTGATATATTATCACCATCAAAAATTAAAGCCATAACTGGCTTGATTAACTGCCGTGTGTAAACAGCTTTCCTTAACTTACAGCTTTGGTCTATAAGACACATCATACAACAAGGGACACCTGCGTGCTTAAATACCGTCTTCTTATGATGCTTGCCTGGCTGGCCGTTCCGTTTGTATTTGTCCAACGCCTGATTACCGGCAAGGACAATTTCAAAACATTTGTGGCCCGATTGGGATACACAAGCCAAAACTCCGCAAATCCCAGACTGATCTGGCTACATGCCGCCAGCTTGGGCGAATTTAACACGCTTGAATTATTGCTGCCGCGCCTAAGTCAAAAGTTTACCAACTATGACTTGCTTATTACTGTTTCCAATAAAATAGCTTTTGAACGGGCAAAACAGCACCGTTCGTCAAAAATTCATGTTGTTATTGCACCAACGGATTTTGGCAGCGTTACAAATAAATTCCTGAACCATTGGAAACCGTCTTGCCTCATCACCATAGAAAATGAGGTTTATCCGCACCGCAATGTAAAATGCGCTCAAAATGGTGTACCGATCATCTTTGTCAACGCGCGCATGTCGGCAAAAAGCTACGCGACATGGCACAAAAATCCCGGCCTTTCAAAGCGGGTGTTTTCCTGCATTGATTACTGCTTTGCCCAGGATCAAAACGCGTTCGAGCGGTTTTCTGCCTTGGGTGTACCCGCTGACCGCATGGCAATGTTGGGTAATCTCAAACAGTTCCAAAAAGCAATTCCCGTTGGTCACCCTGACCTGCAGACAATCCGTTCAGCCTTTCCAAAGCAAAATACAATTTGCGTTGCTTCCACCCATAAAGGCGAAGACCAGATCGTTCTGGATGCTTTTCAAATAGCAAAGCAAACCAATCCGGATCTGAAACTTATACTTGTCCCCCGACACGCAAAACGTGCACCGGAAATCATCGCACTGATCGAAAAATCCGGCTTTTCCCACACAGTCAGATCACAGGGAAATCTACCGTCAACAACTGTTGACATATACCTCGCAGACACAATGGGCGAAATGCCGCTTTGGTATTCTTCTGCATCCCAAACTTTCGTTGCAGGCTCACTTGTTCCCGTCGGCGGCCACACACCATATGAGCCGGCCGCATACAACTCTGCCATTTCTCACGGATCACAATATTCCAACTTTCAGGTTATTTATGAACAGCTTGTAACTGCCCATGGCTCATTGCAAGCTGACACGGCCGAAGAAATAGCACGCGCATGGCTACGCCTTTGTGATCCTGCGGTTCGCAAGGCACAATTGGCAGCGGCCCAAAAGGCCCTGTTTGAAAACAACGATAAAGAAAAGATGCTCGACACTATCGTACAGAAAATAGCGTCATTACTTTAAACCACAAACCCGCGCATAACCAATGCCGTCATGTGGCGTACATAATTATCAACCGACCAACCGCAATCCACGGTCAGCTGTTCCCAGGTTTGAAATGACAGCGCCGTCCAAAGCATTTCTACCGCATCGGCCTGTGTCCATTCAGGCGCAAGCCGCCCTTCTGCATCCAGTCCGGAAATAATCTCACGGCATCCGTCACGCAGGCACCCCATGCGCTCATCCCAAGCGACCCCTGCCGCCTCATCAGTTTCACGTGCAGCCAACAGGGCCTTTGCCAGACCGTAAATTTCCGGCACATAGTTCCCCCAAACGTTAACGAAAGCTTTCAGCGCATCCACCGCCGTTGCTGCCGACATCACAATCTTTAACCGCTCATCCAGTCCCTTTACCTCATCCACATAAATAGCGGTCGCACTCATCAACACTGTACGCGTATCAAAATGCAGATAAATTGCCTGTCGCGAAATTCCAGCCGCCTTGGCAATGTCGCTCATACGAACACCCAGTCCACGACGGTCTTCCATCAGTTTCCAGGTTGCATCCAGTATTTTTATACGGGTATTTTTTTCATTACTTGACATAGTGTCAAGTTCTATCTATTTCTGCCATCATGTCAATTGACACAGTGTCAAGTGAATCGCCGCAATAACGAAAGGAAATAAAATGACATGGCTATTCTTAATCTGCGCCTTCACCGCCATCGGGTGTGGTCTGATATCTGGTTTCTTTCTGACCTTTTCGGATTTTCTGATGCGTGCATTGAAAATGTCCGAAGTATCAGCCGGCATTGAAGTTATGCAAATTATAAACGTCGAAGTCTGGAAATCTGTCACCATCGTCCTGCTATGGGGCTTTGTTGCCATCACTGCGGGTCTTGGCGGGTACGCATACTTTAACCTTCCCGGCCCATCACAGCCCTATATTCTGTTTGGTTCTGCATCATACATTATTGGCGTGCTTGGCATATCCTACCTCTTCAACATCCCGATGAACGACCGCTTGGCCGCTCTCGATTTCAACAGCCCCGCAGCAGCAACATACTGGCGCGAAACCTATCTGCCACGTTGGACATTCTGGAACTACTTGCGCGCCATCGCTGCCGGAACGACTGCCATCTGCTTTTTGATAGCCAGTATTCTACTGGCCTAACCCCCATCTAAGGAGCCTATCCCATGAACATCACAATCTTCGGTGCAACCGGCAAAGTTGGCCGCCACCTGACAACACAAGCCCTTGACCAAGGTCACACTGTCACCGCCTTTGCCCGCAACCCTGATGCTATCACCCTTACGGATAAAAATCTGCATGTCATGCAAGGTGACGTGCATGATTATAACGCCGTAAAACAGGCCGTAACAGGACAAGATGCCGTTATATGCGCCTTGGGAATGCCGCTGATGAACAAAGAAGGTCTGCGCGCAAAAGGCACCAAAATCATTGTCCGCGCCATGCAGGACGCAGGCGTTAAACGTCTTATTTGCCTGTCCGTTTTCGGGGCCAATGACAGCCGCGCCCTGTTGCCGTTCAAGTACAAAGCCTTGATCGTACCGCTAATCCTGCGCCACGTTATTGCCGATCACGAGCAACAAGAAAAGCTTGTCACAAGCAGTAATTTGGATTGGACATTTGTACGCCCGGGTAACTTCACCAAAGGCGGATACACTGGAAATTACCGCCACGGGTTCACCACGGCAGACGCCCCCAGCAAGATCAAAATATCGCAACCTGATATCGCCGGTTTTATGCTGAAACAACTGAATACAGACGCCTATCTGCAAAAAGCGCCATGTATATCATACTAGAGCCACAACCGAAATATAACGCGCCTACCAAGAATCAGATTTTTCCCGTATAATCCCCCATACTTTCTGTATGGGGGTTTTGATGTCACGTTTCGCAAAGATTTTTTTAAGTATTTTCCTTCTGCCAATATTCAGCCTTACGGCAACAGCTCAGGAACAATCGGGCAAAACAATACTCGTACTTGATGCCTCTGGCTCGATGTGGGGCCAGATCAACGGGATCAGCAAAATAGAAATCGCCCAATCCGTCATCGGCAAACTTCTAAACGACCTGCCCGATGATCAAGAACTCGGGCTAACCGCCTACGGCCACAACCGCAAAGGCGATTGTTCCGATATTGAAACCCTCGTGGCCCCGGCAATAGGCACCAAAGACGCGATTGCAAAGGCCGTGAATGCGATCAAACCAAAAGGTAAAACACCCCTGTCAGAGGCGGTGATCAAAGCTGCGGAAGCGTTGAAATACACCGAAGACAAAGCAACCGTAATACTGATTTCTGACGGCAAGGAAACCTGCGCGTTTGACCCCTGCGAAGTTGGTAAAAAACTAGAAGAAAGCGGTGTTGACTTCACCGCACATGTTGTTGGCTTCGACGTGGCCAATCCCGCAGACCGCGCACAATTGCAATGTCTGGCGGAAAACACGGGCGGGCAATTCCTGACTGCATCCAATGCAAGCGAGCTGACAAAAGCATTGGAAAAAGTATCTGCACCGCCGCCACCGCCGCCGCCACCTCAGCCTCTTATTATAAAATTCCGCGCAATTGAAACCGGCACAAATAAACCCATCAATCAGGATTTGATCTGGACACTGACCGATACCAATACAGGCGAAGTTATCCTTAACCCCGAAGGCATGCCCGAAATTGAAATCTCGCTACTGCCCGGGAAATACAAAGCCGAAGTATTGCGCATAACCGATGAAGCCACCGGGGAACTGACCGTTGGTGTCAATAAAAACACCAATACCCTATTCAATGTCGAACTCCCCCCTTACCTTCCCAAAGCCACCCTTAATGCGGTTGATCAATCGCCCGTTGGTGCGTTCATAACAGTTGACTGGACAGGCCCGAATGAGAAAAGTGATTTGATAACCGTTGTCAAAGCCGGTGAACGCCCGTCACGCTACATCAACTACGCTTACACCAGCAAAGGTACACCCGCGCGGCTTCTGATGCCGCCGGAACCTGGCGAATACGAACTGCGATACTGGCTAAGCAAAGGCAATAAAACCCTTGCAACACGCAACATTATCGCAACACCAGTTGGATCCACTTTAAAAGCACCGGATACCGCAACCGCGGGGTCCGATATTATTGTTGAATGGACCGGGCCGAATTATAAAAGCGACTACATTTCAGTTGCCAAAATAGGTGAGAAAAACAGCCGCTACGAGGCATACAGTTACACCGCCAAAGGGTCACCTTTGAAACTGAAAATGCCAACCGAAACCGGTGATTATGAAATCCGCTATGTCATGTCCCAAAAAAGCACAATTCTGGCAACTCGCCCAATAACCGTCACCGATGTAACCGCCGCGATAACTGCACCTGACGTTGCAACTGCCGGGGAAAGCATCGTTGTCGAATGGCAGGGCCCGGACTACAAAAACGACTATATCGATGTGGCCGAGCCTACGCCTGTCGCTACAAAACAAACCCGCGAAATTAATTATACATATACCAACAAAGGCTCACCGCTGCGCCTGCAAATGCCCACGGAACCGGGCAATTATGTCATTCGATATGTAGTGTCCCAAGGTAGAACAATCATCGCAACACATGAAATTCAGGTTGTCGCGGTCGATGTATCCATCAACATTCCCCCAACTGCAAAAGCCGGCGAAGCCTTACTGGTGGAATGGAACGGGCCGGACTACAAAAATGACTATATTGATGTTGCCAAACCCACGCCCGTGGCTACAAAACAAACCCCTTCGATCCATTACACTTATACCAACAAAGGCTCACCGCTTCGCCTGAACATGCCATTGGAACCTGGCGAATACGAAGTGCGCTATGTTATCAGTCAGGACAGAACGATCAAAGCCATACAAACAATTACGGTAGAATCTGTGGATGCGTCACTGGACTTTGCACCAACCGCCAAAATAGCCGAACCGTTTTTGGTCAACTGGCAGGGCCCGGACTACAAAAACGATTATATTGCAGTTGCAGAAATCGGCGAAAAAGCCAACAAATACGTAAATTACACCTATACCAACAAAGGCTCGCCATTGCGCGTCATCATGCCAACAAAGCCCGGACAATACGAAATCCGTTATATCGCCAATGGCAGCCCCGATCAGATCCTTGCAAGCCGTGAAATAACCGTAGAAAGTGTAGACGCAAGCTTGACGCTAGTTGGCGATGCAATCACATCGGAACCCGCGCTGGTGGAATGGACAGGTCCGGATTACCGCAACGACTATATCGGCGTGGCCGAGGTTGGTGCACAAAAATACCTGAACTACACATATACGCGTAATGGCTCACCCCTGCGCCTTAAAATGCCCGAAAAGCCCGGCACCTACGAGCTGCTATATTACCTTGGCCAAGGCAAAACGATCATTGC
>JAJFHY010000256.1 GCA_021775375.1 Amylibacter sp.
CGAAAGGATATTGTGTTTTCGCGGCGTTCATCGGCAGATTCTATAACAAGATCGGATGACATGGTTTCAAGCCGTGACGTGCGTTCGGCTTCGGTTGCTGCAACTGCGGCTTTTAAGCGTTCAAGAGCATTTGCCTTGGAAACATGCTCCGGTGTTGCCATCTTCTCGTTTGTGGTTTCCAACCAACGGTCAATCGCTTCGCCGCTTTCCAAGGCTTTAACTGCAGCGGAAACTGTTTCTGACGGAATTTCCTCTTCCAAGCTTGGAGCAAGTTCGTCAGCGGTGTGGGTATCATTAACGTTTTCGTTAAACGCTGTTATCAAAGTGTCTTTTGCCGTATCGGAAAATGGAACATCCTTTACCACGCCTCTACGGCGGGAAGAAAATGCGGTTGGTGCACCTGTGTCGTCTGTCGGCGTTTGTGCAGGTTTAGAGATGTCTTGTTCTTGTGATGGTGCCTTGGAGGGGGCGGAACCATCATTTTTCGCGGCATCAATAATATCAGCCTGCCGTAGAATAACGCTGTTATCAGAAACTTCGGCATCAATTCGGTTTGGATTCGCACTCTTGGCTATTTGATGCAACGCCGATGCATCTGGCTGTAGCGGTTCGCTACCGAAGTAGCGATCATCAGCAGACAATTTGCGGAAATATTCCGCGACCAGTTGCATAGTCGTGAAGGGGTCATCAAAGCCATCTAGGGTACAAGCAAATGTACCATAGGAGACAGTCATAGCTTTAGAATGCGAATCCATTATTTACTCATTTTACTCATTACACGCCCCCACGACGGTGTAATTATTATAGGTTGAGTTTCTTCTTTGTTATAGTATTAGCATCGCTTTTACTGCTAATTTATATAAAATTTCAAATTTATTGAGTTGATATGGGAAACAATATCCAGAATCCAAGCCACACTGTGCAATTTGACGAAACTGTGACACTTTTAGGGCACGCAGAAGTTCGTTCGCCACATTTACAAACTCTTGTCGATTCGCCCGCTCCACTGATCTGTGCCGATGGCGGAGCCAATACGGCGATGGAGTTTGGATTGACACCTGCTTTGATCGTGGGTGATATGGATAGTTTTTCGGGACGCTTTGACGGCGAGATTATTCACCTGCCAGAACAGGACACCACAGATTTTGAAAAATGCCTGTATTCTGTTAACGCCCCGTTATATTTAGGTTTTGGCTTTCTCGGTGGGCGTTTGGATCATGAACTGACAGCGCTTTCGGTGTTGGTACGCTATTCAGACAGGGCCGTGATTTTAATCGGGGAACAAGATATTTGTTTTTGCTGCCCCAAGCAACTTGATCTTGATTTACCAAAGGGCGCCCGCGTTTCAATCTTTCCGATGAGTCAGACAGAAATGCGGTCTACTGGGTTGAAATGGCCGCTGGATGACATAAAATTGTCACCTTCGACCCGCACAGGCACGTCAAATAAGGCAAACGGAAAATCCGTTTCTTTAACCCTAGAAAAGGGTGAAGCGGTGGTAATTCTTTCCTTTAAGCATATGGATGCGGTCAAGCGCGCTTTAACAAGCGGGTAGGTTCACAGCCAGCCCGCCAAGCGACGTTTCCTTATAATTCGAATTCATGTCCAAACCGGTCTGACGCATGGTTTCTATACATGCGTCGAGTGACACCAAATGTTTGCCGTCGCCACGCAACGAAAGAGAAGCGGCTGATACGGCTTTGATCGCGCCCAGACCGTTGCGTTCGATACACGGGGCTTGCACGAGGCCTTTGATCGGGTCGCATGTCATGCCAAGATGATGCTCCAATGCTATTTCCGCCGCGTTTTCAATCTGTTCATTCGTGCCGCCCAGAACCGCACAAAGGCCAGCAGCAGCCATGGCAGATGCAGAACCGACTTCGCCCTGACAGCCCACTTCAGCACCAGAGATTGAAGCGTTGGATTTAATCAACGCGCCTATGGCGGCAGCGGTCAGCAGAAAATCGGTGATCTTGTTCGGATCCGCATCCGGTACATGATCCAGATAGTAGCGCAAAGTTGCGGGAATAACACCTGCCGCCCCATTGGTTGGGGCTGTGACAACCCGCGCGCCCGCGGCATTTTGTTCATTCACCGACATTGCATAGGCAGCAATCCAATCGTTTATGATGTGAGGGGCGGCCATATTGTTTCCGCGCTCTTCTTGTAGCTCATCGTGTATGCCTTTTGCGCGTCTTCGGGTGTTCAACCCACCGGGCAGGATGCCATCTTCGTCAAAACCCGCATCAATGCATTCATTCATCACACCCCAGATCTTGTGGATACTTGCGTTCAATTCTTCAGGGGACATGTGAATGGTTTCATTGGCCCATTTCAGTTCTGCGATGGTTTTTCCGCAGGCATTGGCCATTGCCAGCATTTCTTTTGCAGATCGAAACGGGTACAGCACTTTTTGCTTGCGCGCGGTCGGATCGGTATCTGCGGCCATTTCTTCGGGTGTTTGAACAAAACCGCCACCGATGGAATAATATATCTGTTCGTATACAACTTTCCCGTCATTCAGGGCTTGCAGGATCATACCGTTGGCGTGTTCTTCCAATATACGATCATAGTCAAACACCATGTCCGTTGCCGGATCGAAATTGTAAACCGGATGTTCGGGTGGGCGAACGGTCTTTTGTTCGACGATGCGGGCCTCTGCTTGTTTGGCAAGTTTTGCATTGAATGTCGACGGGACAAATCCCTCTAAACCCAAAATGACGGCCTGATCCGTGCGGTGGCCTTTGCCGGTAAAAGCAAGTGAACCGTGCAGTGAGCAGCGCAGGTGGTTGGCTGTTATTTTATTCTTCTTTAATGCACGCAAAAACCGCTCTGCGGCAACCATCGGGCCCATTGTGTGTGAGCTGGATGGGCCAATGCCGATTTTAAACACTTCAAAGATGCTCAGAAACATTACGCGACTCCCTGTAATTGTGGGCAATCTGGCAGGTTTTCCCAAAACTAAAACACCAAAAGCGACGATTTCAAAACAAGTTTTGCCCAAAGCGATTAATATTTAGGTCTAAAGTTGGATTTCAGGCAGATTAACTCTCGTCGAACCGGATAATACAATTTATATAAATACTATACAATTTTGGGGAATTACATGTCCGAAGAGCTCTCTCCCGCCGAAAAGGCAAAATTTATTTGCGCAAAACGTGCGATGGACTTTGTAAAGCCGGGGATGCGGCTGGGCTTGGGAACTGGCTCTACAGCCACGTGGCTGGTGCGGTTGATCGGTGAGGAAGTGCGCAAGAATGGTTTACAAATCATTGCCGTTGCGACATCCGCGCAAACTGCAAATCTGGCAAGGGAATGCGGTATTCCGGTACACACACTGGATGAAGTAAAATGGCTTGATCTGACAATCGACGGTGCTGACGAGTTTGATCCAAAGCTGAACCTGATAAAAGGCGGTGGTGGGGCTTTGTTACAGGAAAAAATTGTAGCCACAGCTTCGGACCGTGTAGTCGTTATTGCGGATGCCAGTAAGGATGTAGAGGTATTGGGCCGTTTCCCGTTGCCGGTTGAGGTTGTAAAATTTGGCTGGATGACGACTAAAGGTCTGATTGAAGAAGCTATTTCCAATCTGGACGTGCTTGGACAAACGGTCACTTTGCGGATGAAAAATGATACGCCTTTTGTCACTGATGAGGGGCATTATATATTGGATCTGCATTTGCTGCAGATTGGGAACCCGCGTGAGATGTCATTGATCCTGAACCAAATTCCCGGGGTTGTGGAAACCGGTCTGTTTCTGGATATTGCTGACGTTGTTGTGATTGGACATGTGGATGGTCGCGTGGAAGTGCGGGACATTAATACCGGAACAGTGGAATTTGAACGGATTGATATTGTCGAGCAAGACAATATGTTCATGGACCTTTAAACTTACAATTTGGAGGCAATATGCCCTTTGACTACGATTTATTTGTAATTGGTGGTGGCTCCGGCGGCGTTCGCGCAGGTCGGTTGGCTGCAGGAACCGGGGTAAAAGTAGGCCTTGCTGAAGAATACCGCATGGGTGGGACCTGTGTTATTCGTGGCTGTGTACCGAAAAAGCTGATGGTTTATGCATCAAGCTATGCAGAGGCGTTTGAAGATGCCAAGGGCTATGGCTGGAGCGTCGGGGAAACCAGTTTTGACTGGCGTAAACTGATCGCGGCCAAGGATGTTGAAATTGCACGGCTTGAAGCGATTTATGCAAAAAATCTGACAGCTGCAGGGGCGGATATGTATGCGGCGCGCGCAACAGTGGTCGATGCCCATACGGTCAAGTTGTCAACGGGCGAGACATTTACCACCAAACATATACTTATAGCCACCGGCGGCACGCCGTTTGTGCCGAAAATCGAGGGGCATGAATTTGTTATCAGTTCAAACGAAATTTTTCACCTAGAGGAACAACCAAAACGTTTTCTGGTCGTCGGTGGCGGTTATATCGCTTGTGAATTTGCCTGTATAATGAACGGCTTGGGCTCAAAGGTGACGCAGTATTATCGTGGCGAACAGATTTTGCGCGGCTTTGACAATGAAGTGCAGGGTTTTGTGGCAGAGGAAATTCGTGAAAAAGGTGTGGATTTACATGTTGGGACAGATGTCCAGTCAATCAAGAAGACTACAGATGGTCTGGTTGTAACAAATACACATGGCAAGGTGATTGTGGTGGATCAGGTGCTTTATGCAACAGGGCGGGTGCCCAGTACACAAGGTTTGGGGTTGGAAAATGCGGGTGTTGAGTTAGGGCGCAAGGGTGAAATCCTGGTTGATGGTTATTCGCAAACTAATATCCCATCTATTTATGCTGTCGGTGACGTCACAAACCGCGTTAATTTGACACCGGTTGCAATTGTGGAAGGGTCGGCATTCGTTGATACGGTTTTTCACGGGAAGCCGACACAGCCTGATCATGAGCTGATAGCAACGGCCGTTTTCACCCAACCCGAAATCGGGACTGTCGGTATGGGTGAGGAAGAAGCGCGTAAAAGTGAAGACATTGAAGTTTACCGCGCAGCTTTTCGCCCGATGGCCCATATATTGCCGAATAAGTCAGAACGGATGTTGATGAAACTTATCGTCAGCAAGGCCAACCGTAAGGTTTTGGGATGTCATATCGTCGGGCATGCGGCCGGTGAAATGATCCAATTGGCAGCCGTCGCACTGAAAATGGGGGCGACAAAGGAAGATTTTGATCGCACCATGGCAATTCACCCGACTGCTGCGGAAGAATTGGTGACAATGAAGACGCCAGTGACAGGTTGATTTTTTGACAATCGGGGCCAAGTACCCCTTAATGCGCAAGTTAAATATAAAGGATTCGAATGAATGGCTGGAAATAATTCCGGAGGCCCGTGGGGCGGCGGTGGAGATCGTGGCGACCAAGGTGGTAATGATGGCGGTGGGCGTGGCCCAAGTGGTGGCGGTAATCGTCCAGAAATGCCAGAAATTGATGAAATTGTCCGTAAGGGTCAAGAGCAGTTACGCGTCTTGATGGGTGGCAAAGGTAAATCCGGTGGCGGATCGCCGAGCAGTGGCGGAAATGGTCTTGGAGCCGGAGGTATTGGTATATTCCTTATTGCAGCCTTTGCTTTGTGGCTTTTTGCCTCATTCTACAGGGTTGATACATCCGAACAATCAGTAGAGCTGTTCTTTGGTAAATATTACAAAACAGGCAATGAGGGTTTGAATTTTGCCCCTTGGCCGGTTGTTACGAAAAACATCCTGCCTGTTACACGTGAAAACATTGAAGATATTGGTGTAGGACGCGGTGTGCGTGCTGACGAAGGTTTAATGTTGACCGGTGACGAGAACATCGTGGATATTGATTTTCAGGTCGTATGGAACATCAATGACGCACAGAAATTCTTGTTCAACCTGGCAGGCCCGCAAGAAACCATTATTGCTGTAAGCGAGTCTGTGATGCGTGAAATTGTGGCGCGGACTAACCTCACACCGATTTTGACGACAGGTAAAGGTAAGATTGCCGCAGAACTGCAAAGCCTGATTCAGGAAACCCTGGACGGTTATAACGCAGGCGTTACCATCGTGCGGGTGAACTTCGACAAGGCCGATCCGCCGCGTGAAGTGGCAGACAGTTTCCGTGAAGTGCAAGCCGCTGAACAAACACGTGATACGTTGGAAAAACAGGCTGATGCCTATTCCAATAAAGTAGTTGCTGCAGCGCGCGGTAAATCGGCGCAGCTGTTAGAGCAAGCGGAAGGTTATAGATCGCAAACTGTGAATGAGGCCGAAGGTGAAGCTTCGCGTTTTATTGCTGTCTATGAGGAATATGCCAAAGCTCCTGAAGTTACACGTAAGCGTTTGTATTTGGAAACCATGGAGCGGGTTTTGGGCCGTGTGGATAAAGTCATCATTGATGAAAGCGCAAGCGGTGGACAAGGCGTTGTGCCATATCTGCCTTTGAATGAATTGAACAAACCGAAGACGGGATCAAACTAATGAAGTTTTCAGCAGTAGCATTACCAATATTAGTTGCTTTGACGTTTATTGGTCTGTCTTCCTATTACATTGTCGATGAACGTGAAAGCGCATTGAAATTGTGGTTCGGCGAAGTCATCGATGTTGATGAAGATCCCGGTTTGTATTTCAAAATACCGTTTCTGCATGAGATCGTGAAATACGATGATCGTATTTTGCCTTTGGACACACAACCACTGGAAGTTACGATGAAAGACAACCGCCGTTTTGAGGTGGATGCTTTTGCACGGTGGCGCATTACCAATGTGGTTCAATTTCGCAAAGCCATCGGTTCGGGCGGTGTTAATTCGGCGCGTGGTCGACTTGAGACAATTATGAACGCTGAATTGCGTCAGGTTTTAGGTGATGTGAAATCTGATAAATTACTATCATCAGAACGTGTCGGATTGATGATCCAGATCCGCGATGCAGCACGGGAAAAAGCATTGGATTTGGGTGTGGAAATCATCGATGTGCGTATTAAACGTGCTGATTTGCCAGAGCAAAACCTGGAGAAAACCTTTGAACGGATGCGTGCAGAACGTGAGCGTGAAGCGGCGGACGAGATTGCCCGCGGTAATGAAGCTGCACAACGGGCCCGCGCGATTGCGGATCGGACTGTGGTTGAAACCGTATCTGAAGCCCAGAAAAACTCTGAGATTATTCGCGGTGAAGCAGATGCCAAACGGAATGCTATCTTTGCGGAAGCATATGGTCGTGATCCGGAATTCTTTGCTTTTCGCAGATCTCTGACAGCATACGAAAAATCATTGCTTGGCAATAATTCAACAATGGTGTTGTCGCCAGATAGCGATTTTTTCAACTATCTGAAGTCGGATGCTAACAGATGATGCATGATTTGTTGTTGGGCTTCGGTCTGGTGGCGGTAATTGAGGGGCTGGTGCTTGCACTGGCCCCCTTGCGTTTTGAAGACATTCTGAAAGCGATGGGCGAACTTAGCCGTGATCAACGCCGTTTTCTGGGTGTTGCGGTTGTTGCTTTAGGGGTGGTTCTTGTTTGGGCTTCAAAAACAATGGCATGACGTGTAAACATATTCATAATCCGATAGAGTTATTAGTAACTCATCTTTGAATTTTACAAATGATTAACATTATTGTGAAAATTCGTAACAAATTTAACCTTGTAATGTCACAGTAAGATTACAAGTTATATATCACAAGGCAGCCCTATCTAGGGTGTTTATTGATTCAATATCTTAGGAGGATAAAAGTGAAGTCTCTTGCCATTAGCCGCACTCAAATGTGGCACAAGCCCCAAATTTATTCGATAGGTGTGTTATTAACGATAGCACTGTTAGTCGCGCAAACTATCACGGCGTCTGCACGCGGGGTTGGGGACAGTTTTGCTGACTTGGCAGAACAACTAAGTCCATCAGTCGTCAACATTACGACAACGCAAACGATTGCACAGCCAAATCGTCCACAAATGCCACAAGTCCCGAAAGGTTCTCCATTTGAAGATTTTTTCAAAGATTTTCTTGATCAAAACCCAAATGGACAAAATCAAAAACCCCGTCGCGCAACAGCGCTTGGTTCCGGATTTATCATTTCTGCGGATGGCTATATTGTCACGAACAACCACGTGATCGATAAGGCTGATACAATCGTTATTGAGTTATTCAGCGGTAAAGAGTTGGACGCGAAGTTAATTGGGCGCGACATTAAAACTGACATTGCGCTGTTGAAGGTCGAAGCGGATGAACCATTACCGTTCGTTAATTTCGGCGACAGCGATATTTCACGCGTTGGCGACTGGGTATTGGCCATTGGTAATCCGCTTGGTCAAGGATTTTCAGTTTCTGCCGGGATTATTTCAGCCAATAACCGATCTTTGCGTTCTGGCCCATATGACGATTTCATTCAAACAGATGCTGCGATAAACCGCGGCAACTCCGGTGGTCCGTTGTTTAATATGGACGGGGATGTGATTGGTGTGAATACAGCAATTATTTCACCTACCGGCGGTTCAATTGGTTTGGGCTTTGCAATGGCATCTAATGTTGTAGGCCCTGTAACACAACAACTCAAAGAATTCGGCGAAACCCGCCGTGGTTGGTTGGGCGTCAGTATTCAGGATATAGATGCCGAAATGGCAGATGCACTGGGGCTTGAAAAAGTAGCAGGCGCATTGGTTAGCGGTGTACCTGACGGCCCTGCAAAAGACGCAGGGATTTTGGCCGGCGATGTTATTCTTAACTTTGACGGCAAAGATGTAGCAGACACACGCGGGCTAATAAAACAGGTCGGTAATTCTGAAGTCGGCAAATCGGTTCGTGTAATTATACAGCGCGAAGGTAAAACGCAAACGATTAAAGTTGTCCTTGCGCGCCGTGAGGATGCTGAAAAGGCCGCTGTTGTTCCTGCCGTTGCTAAACCGGAAGCGGTGACACAAGAAGAATCGCTTGGAATGGAGATGACGTCTTTGACTGATGATATTCGCAACCAACTGGGATTGCCCGCTGATGCGAAAGGTGTGGCGATCGTTTCTGTAAATGAAGAAAGTGATGCATTCGAAAAGGGCCTGCGCAAAGGTGATATAATCGCGGAGGTTGGTCAAACGGCGGTTGAAAGTCCAAAAGATGTAGCTAATGCCATTCAGGCGGCCAAAGATGCAGGGCGAAAATCGGTTCTGTTTTTGATACGTCGCGGCGGAAATCCGCGTTTTGTGGCCTTATCATTGGCGGGTTAATATTAAAAAACACTGGAAACCCTGCCATTGGTGGGGTTTTTATTTTTTGAATATCCTATGTATGACCAAGCCATAACTTTCGGCTAAATCCAGAGTTACCTCTGAAGTATTGATCCCACGGCTTTTTTGTACTTTGCGCAATGCACGTTTAGTTTGCTCGTCCATCACGCCCGTTACAACACCCCGAAAATAGCCACGTGCAGCTAAAGCGCGTTGCAAAGACTTAATAAACGTCACGCTTTGATCTTTGGTGCAAATTATCTCGGCCCAATTTTCATGCCTTGCGCGCACAATCCTTTGTTCTGTTTCAGTGCGATAGGTTGCGGGTGAAGTAACGATAGATTGACCCGTTTGT
>JAJFHY010000257.1 GCA_021775375.1 Amylibacter sp.
TCATCCATATCCATATAACAGGTTTTACCGGCCACAACCGCATCCATCGCACGCCCCCAGAACACGGGGTCACCGTCCGGGCCTATAAGAACCCCCTGATGCACATAAAAACTCCACCCGTCATAACCCGTAAGCCAAGCCATATTACTGGGGTCACATGTGAACAACAGTTCTATGCCGGCCGCATCCATGGCTTTACGGGTTTTGGCTAATCGATGTGCATATTCGGCACGCGAAAAGGACAATTCAACATCTGGCACAAGCGACTCCCTAAAGCTTTCAGGCAGAGATTACGCTGGAATGCGGGCAGGTCAAATAAAAAGGGCGACCCAAACGGATCGCCCTGATGTAAAACTAAGTATTTGCCTAGTTGGCGGTTGCGGCATCAATTGCTGCCTTTGCAGCCTCGGCCGCAGCTTCTATAGCAGCTTTGGCAGCGGCCTCTTCAGCAGCTTTTGCTTCAACAGCAGCGGCCTCTTCTGCAGCCTTGGCAGCAGCTTCCTCGGCAGCTTTCGCTTCTGCAGCAGCGGCTTCTTCCGTAGCGTTGGCTTCTGCGGCAGCGGCTTCTTCTGCAGCCTTGGCAGCAGCTTCTTCAGCAGCTTTGGCTTCTACAGCAGCGGCTTCTTCCGCGGCTTTTGCAGCGGCTGCTTCAGCTTCTTCAGCAGCTTTAGCAGCAGCAGCTTCAGCTTCAGCGGCGGCTTTTATGGCGGCTTCTTCAGCAGCCTTAGCTTCCATCTGGACTTTCTCTGCCGCAGCTTTAGCTTCTTGTTCAACACGCTGTTGTTCAGTGTACCAATATACACCACCCGCAACGGCCAATAATACAACCAAAGTTATAATTTTCTTCATAACCGTTTCTCCATTTTTCGGTTCTAGGTCTGATAAGACTGTGTTCATGTGCAACTTGAGTGCCGGAAATGCAAGGGCGATGTCGTATTTTGCCTGCATTGCGGCAATTTTCTGCATTTTTAAGGAAAAACGTCAAAACCACGCTTGACCTTCACCCATGCGACAGACAGACACGCTTTAAGACTTGATCGCAAAGCATTGACGCATTAGGTTTTGCCAATAAGCAACCAAAGAAGGATTTGGACCATAGCCCGAAGACCACACCAAGCGCCACCTACGCGCGAAACTGGACCCCGCGTGAATGAACGCATTACCTCAGATGAAATTCGATTAATTGGCGCTGACGGCGGAAATGTAGGTGTTGTGACACCTGCGCGCGGCATGGAACTGGCTGACGAAGCCGGTTTGGATCTTGTTGAAATCTCGCCAAACGCCAATCCACCGGTATGTAAGGTAATGGACTTTGGTAAATACAAATACGAACAGCAAAAACGTGAAGCCGAAGCACGCAAAAAGCAAAAGATCATCGAGATAAAAGAGATCAAGTTTCGTCCAAACACGGACACGCATGATTACGATGTCAAAATGCGCAATGTTTACAAATTTCTGGCCAATGGCGATAAAGTGAAAATCACCATGCGTTTCAGAGGCCGCGAAATGGCCCACCAAAATCTGGGATTGCAACTTTTACTACGGGTCAAAGACGATGTGCTGGCCGCCGAAGCCGGGCAAATTGAGAACCACCCGAAACTAGAAGGTCGCCAGATGGGCATGTTGATCGGTCCCGTGACCAAATAACAAGATATTCATCAAAGCAATAAAGCGCGGAAATTTACCGCGCTTTTTTCATGCCTAAAACAAAATTATTTAAGTTTCCGTGCAGCGAGTATTGGCCCGCTACCTGCCGTCTGTACGATCACCGCAGCCATGTTATCGCCGCTTACAGCGTGCTCGACATGCCAGTTGTCCTGCCCGCTCCATTCGCCAACACGTTCCCAGGATGTTACGACATTCGTGTGGTTCAATGTCAGACCGCGATTTTCTCCGGCTTCTACTTCGGTGATATATGCCGGCATATATTCTACGATAAACACATCGGCCCCGCTTACGGATACATCCCGTGGATTGATGTCGATGCTGAATTTACCATTCTGCTTTTCAATCTGCAAAACCACCTTGTCTGATTGACCACGTAACGCGGCAAGACGTTGTTCGATTTTCTTCACCTTGGCACCGGCAACATATGATTGCCCGTGAAAGATCATCTGAGGTGTTACCAACCGGTAGCGGCTACCAAGCGCCATGTTGTAGTATTCCTGACGGTCAGTGAATTTTGCCATCGAGAACTCATCTTTCCAGCCCAGATAATCCCAGTAATCCACATGAAGCGCCAGCGCCAAAATACCTTCGCGTGCAGCCAGTTTAGTCAGTATTTTATCGGCTGCTGGACAAGAAGAGCAGCCTTCTGACGTGTAAAGTTCGACCACAATAAGCGATCCATTGTCATCCGCATAAGCCGCCATTCCAAACATGGCAAATAGTAGCGAAACAATGAGATTGCGCATAAACGGCACCTTTTTTCTTTCATATAAGAATCATAACTATGCCAGCTGCATAGAAAAATCCAATAAAGTGTTTGCGATTAAACGTTACAGTTCTACGGATACTGCACGAATACTCTTGTGCATTTCTTGCAGGTATCTTGAATCCGACCAGTGCTTTGATGTTTAAATCGGCTCCAAAATCGCCAAATGGCTAAGCAAGACCGTTGTTCGCGCGATTATTATCGTTGTCAGTTTGGATATGCGTTGTGTTTTCTTCTATCGCCTGATCGCTTAAATCAACCGAATTAAGCAATCAAATAAAAGCCAACGGCTAAAGCTTATCAAAAATGGAAAGATCCAATTCCAAACCAGTACCAAGCCAGATACCGCGATCCCGATGATCCGCCAAATGCTCGCCCGTTTCAGGGTGGCAAAATACTATAAGCCCACCACGATTAAGCGCGAGCCAAGGCAATAAACCTGAAAACTGTTCATTATCGGCAGCTAATTGACATGAAAACATCGGGTGAGGCCCAACAAGGCGTTCATGCACACGTCCCATTTCAACACCAAACAGGTCTGCAGCATTGCGGCACAGATCAGTTGCCTGCCCTACCGTGGCGGCATCAAAATAAACATGCGCATGATAGCCATTGATTTCATCAGTCGCTATCATGCCTGTTTTTGTCATGCTCAAGCAGACTTTGCCAGATTGCGCAGCACATAATGCAGCACACCGCCGTGTTCGATATACTCGATTTCCACCGCAGTATCGATCCGGCATTTCAGTGCAATTTCTTTCACGTCACCATTCGGATATGTGATTGTGCAAGGCACTTCTGACAACGGTTGAATATCGCCTTCAAGTCCGGTGATAGACACGGTTTCTTCGCCGGTCAGACCCAATGATTTGCGCGTGTCGCCATTTGTGAACTCAAACGGAATAACACCCATGCCAACCAGATTAGAGCGGTGAATACGTTCAAAGCTTTCAGCAATGACCGCTTTCACACCCAAAAGGGCCGTACCCTTAGCTGCCCAGTCACGTGAAGATCCGGCACCGTATTGCGCCCCGCCAAACACCACCAATGGTGTACCCTGTTCCTGATAGGCCATTGCCGCATCAAAGATCGAGGCCTCTTTACCATCCGGTCCTTTGGAATAACCGCCCTCAACGCCGTCCAGCATTTCGTTTTTGATGCGGATATTGGCAAATGTGCCGCGCATCATTACCTCGTGGTTACCGCGTCGCGACCCATAAGAGTTAAATTCGCGTACAGGCACTTGGCGTTCAGTCAAATACTGACCGGCAGGAGACTTAACCGCAAATGACCCTGCTGGGGAAATATGGTCGGTTGTGATCATATCGCCCAAAAGAGCCAGAACCTTGGCATCCTTCACATCCGATATAGTACCGGCTTCGGGTGACATGCCTTGAAAGTAAGGTGGGTTCTGAACATAGGTCGATGCAGGTGGCCAATCGTATGTTTTGGCTTCGGTGGTTTCAACCGCCTGCCATTTTTCATCACCCTTGAACACATCGGCATATTTTGACAAAAACGCCTTGCGTGTCACAGTTTTATCAACCAGATCAGACACTTCACGTGTTGTTGGCCAGATGTCTTTCAAGTAAACGTCGTTACCGTCTTTATCGGTGCCAATCACATCCGTCGCCAGATTAATGTCCAATGTACCTGCAATCGCATAGGCCACAACCAGTGGCGGAGACGCCAGATAGTTGGCGCGCACATCAGGCGAAATACGGCCCTCGAAGTTACGGTTACCAGAAAGAACCGATGTTGCCACCAAATCACCCTCGGCAATCGCTTCAGACAGTTCTTTTTGGATCGGGCCGGAGTTGCCGATACAGGTTGTACAGCCATATCCCACCAGATTAAAGCCCAGCGCATCCAGATCTTTTTGCAGATCAGCTGCTTCCAGATAGGCCGAAACCACCTGCGATCCGGGTGCTAATGAGGTTTTCACCCAAGGTTTGCGGTTCAATCCAAGTGCTGCGGCTTTGCGTGCAACAAGTCCCGCACCGATCATCACATAAGGGTTTGAAGTGTTGGTGCATGATGTAATGGATGCAATGACAACTTTGCCGCTTTCCATTGTGTAATCTTCGCCCTTTACGGCAACTTCTTTGCCCATGGGACGCTTGAAGGTTTCTTCCATCTCGCGGCGGAATGCGTTTTGACCTTCAGTCAGTGCCACATAATCCTGCGGCCGTTTAGGGCCGGAAATTGCAGGGACGATCGTACCCATGTCCAAACGTAGCGTGTCGGTATAAACAGGTGCGTAATCCGCGTCCCGCCAAAAACCGTTTTCTTTGGCATAAGCCTCGACAAGTGCCACGCGATCTTCATCGCGACCCGTGTTTGTCAGATAACGCAATGTTTCCCCGTCAACTGGGAAAAACCCGCAAGTTGCACCATATTCAGGTGCCATATTCGCAATCGTCGCACGATCAGCAAGTGGCAAATGGTCCAGACCGGTGCCATAAAATTCAACAAATTTACCGACCACGCCTTTTTCACGCAGCAATTCCACAACTTTCAGCACCAGATCGGTACCGGTTGTGCCTTCAAGCATTGCGCCGGTTAGCTCAAAACCGACAACTTCGGGGATCAGCATTGAAATCGGTTGACCCAGCATCGCCGCCTCGGCTTCGATCCCGCCTACACCCCAACCAAGAACGGCCATGCCATTCACCATGGTTGTGTGACTGTCAGTGCCGACCAATGTATCGGGATATGCCACTTCAACGCCGTTTTGATCTGCATCTTTCCAAACGGTTTGTGCCAGATATTCAAGGTTCACCTGATGGCAA
>JAJFHY010000258.1 GCA_021775375.1 Amylibacter sp.
AGATGAATTGCCAAATTGACATGGATGGCCAGCTACTGGAATGCAGAGCCAGTGGCATTAGAGGGCCCTTTTCCATTCTCCCGGAAGGGCTCTCTTTCTTTTTTTCAGGATGTTTTTAATTTCGGAGATAGCGGACCACAGTTGTCTCCTACGTATTGGCTGGACTTTATCCGCCCGGCTTCAAGTGTTGCTGTGAATGTGCATTTCTCTATAATCTCGCGGGTGTGATACCCTATTGTATAGCATTTGCCCAACCTGCAACGTCTGATGGGGTCGCGATCGATATACTTATTAATAGTGATCCAGACGGCTTTTGTATTGTCCTGTGTATTTGGGCGGCCGATCCGTTGAGAAACTTCTTCAACTGTTTGGCCATTGAACTGGTTGCGACGTGTTTCGAATTCTTCTTTGGTTTCACAAGCGGATAGCGAAATAATCAGGGCGCATGCAGCTATTGTTTTAATTATCATCATGTTTTGCGCTCCAATGTCTGGTCTATGTCGGCTTTTTTATCTTTGGCGCAAATCGCTTGCAAGAGTTTCCTTTATAGCTGCTTGATATGACACGGTCGTTTTTTAGTGTGGCGGTAAAGGTGCAATTCAGGCGGTATGTGGTGCGTCGGCCGCCGTATCCATATCCGTAACCGTAGCCGTATGGCCAATAATAAGGACGGTATTCTGTGTGGATGCTTTCATGAAACCAAACGGCGGTGGTTTTGTTTTTTAATGTTGGCTTGCCGATAACTTCGGCTACTTGGGCTACGGTTTGGCCCTGAAATTGTTCTAGCCGCGCGGTTTGTTGTTCCGGTGTTTCACAAGCTGAAATGGCCAGTGTGAGGCAGATGGGGATGAGTGTTTTGAAACCAGACATCGATGTGGGCCGTTTTTATGGGTGTGTTTATAATGTAGGGGCTTCTTGGGGGAAAGCAAGATTGGAGACACATAAGGTGGGCTAGTGAGTGTGGGGATTTTGAGAATGTCCCAGTTGGGACAGGGGGCTAAGCACTTGTAATTGAATATAATAATA
The DNA here is from genome assembly GCA_021775375.1 of Amylibacter sp. Lineage (GTDB taxonomy): Bacteria > Pseudomonadota > Alphaproteobacteria > Rhodobacterales > Rhodobacteraceae > Amylibacter. Next base: position 1,027 of record JAJFHY010000258.1, read on the forward strand.
AAATTATAGAGAAAGATTTACGCGCCATTCAGTAAAGTTAAAGCGCCACCCTTCGTCCATCATGGCCCTTGTCGCTTGCGTCACGGGCCGCGCCTGACCTTCCCGGCGGGAAGGCGCATTCGCACTCCCCAAGGTCAGGCGCGGCCCTGATGTTGGGGGAGGGATTATGTGAGTGGAATGTTGGGTGGGCATTACAAAATACAAATTATTCTGGATCCATTTTTAATAAAACAGGAGTGAAATTGCCTACTAAGTATTCTTGAGTTCGCTGTTGTCCTCTTGTGTTATTTAATTGCACAACAATGTTAATTCCCTTTTCGGGTAGTTCAGTATTAGTTGTTACTATCGTAAATTCCACCTCATTAGCAGTATCCGTAAACGCCCATTGATTTGGTGTAATACTTATACCATCAATTTCGTTAAAATTTAAAGATATAGAAGCTGCTGCCGCTCCTATATTCTTAATAAAATAAGAATATCTTTTTCCAGCACGCCCCCCAAAAGATGAAATCCCCCCACCTCTTATTTGTATTTGTGGTAAGTTTTGAGCAATTTTTTCTTTTGTTTGCTCTTTTCTTACCTGTATATCTAGGTCGAGTTGTTTACCAGTTATTGAAACCATAGCTTTTTGTTGTTCAACTGAATTTCTTAATTCATCGGCTTGTAACTTGAGAGTTTCGACACTGTTCCGAAGCTCGTCCCCTTGCTGGAAAAAACCTAAAACAAGCCAAAAAATTGCAAGTGGCCCAAATAAGCCTGCTAAAAAATCTCCTATTTCATTTAATGTTATTGGTTTTAATTCAATCCAGCCAAGAAAAATGAAGCTGGGGATTATTGTAAAAATAATGATTAAATAAATTACGGTAGCTTTAATGCCAATTTGGCTTAACCTATTACGTTCACTCAAACATCCAGCTCCTCAACAAACTTGGCATTCTGCTGGATATACTCGAACCTTAACTCCGGTTTCTTCCCCATCAAACGATCCACCAGATCGGCGGTTTCGCCGGGTTCGTCCTCGTCTATATTGATACGGATCAGTTGGCGGGTTTCGGGGTTCATGGTGGTGTCTTTCAGATCTTTGGCGTCCATCTCGCCCAAGCCTTTGAAGCGGGACACTTCGATTTTGGCGCGACCCCCCAGACCCGTTTCCATCAGTGCGTCTTTGGCAGCGTCATCCATGCAATATTCGCGCCGTGCACCTTGTGTCAGTCGGTAAAGCGGCGGGCAGGCCATGTAGAGGTGGCCATTGTCGATCAACGGGCGCATCTGGGTGAAGAAAAACGTCATCAGCAGGGCGGCGATATGGGCGCCGTCGACATCGGCATCGGTCATGATGATGACCTTGTCGTACCGTAGGTCTTCAACGTTGAACTTGGTGCCCATTTGCACACCTAATGCCTGACACAGATCGTTAATCTCGTTATTGGTACCTATTTTATTGGAAGCGGCCCCCAGAACGTTCAGGATTTTACCGCGCAGCGGCAAAAGTGCCTGCGTTTTACGGTCACGGGCCATTTTGGCGGAACCGCCCGCACTGTCGCCCTCAACAATGAATATTTCAGTGCCTTCGCGTACCTTGGAAGAGCAATCGGTCAATTTACCGGGCAGGCGCAGTTTCTTGGTGGCGGATTTACGCGCGGTTTCTTTTTCCTGACGGCGGCGCAAGCGTTCTTCGGCCTTTAGAACCATAAAATCAAGTATGGCACCCGCGGATTTGTTGTTTGATGCCAGCCAGTTGTCAAAGTGGTCGCGCACAGAGTTTTCAACCAGACGCTGAGCTTCAACAGTGGCTAAACGGTCTTTGGTCTGGCCCACGAATTTTGGCTCCTGAATAAAGATCGAGACCAACGCACAACCGCCGCCCATGACATCTTCACGGGTGATTTGTGCTGCTTTTTTTGTACCTGTCAGTTCGCCGTATGCTTTGATACCTTTGAGGATGGCCGCCCAGAAACCACTTTCATGGGTGCCGCCTTCGGGTGTGGGGACGGTATTACAGTATGACTGCATGAAAGCGTCGCGACTGGGTGTCCAGTTAATCGCCCAGTCGACTGATCCAACCGCAGTGGGGCCGAATTTTTCAGAGAAGCTGACTTTGCCTGCAAAGGGGCATTCAGAGTAAACGGATGATCCTTCCAGACGTTCGTTTAGATAATCGGACAAGCCATTCGGGAAGTGAAATGTGTCGCATGTCGGGGTTTCATCACCTGCCGCCAGACATTCGGGGGCACATTTCCAACGGATTTCGACACCGGAAAACAGATAGGCTTTGGATTTTGCCATATCATAAAGCCGTTTGGGTTTGAAATGGGCTTTGGGGCCGAAAATTTCAGGGTCGGGATTAAAGGTGACGGTCGTACCGCGGCGGTTCAGGATCGGGCCGAGGTTTTCCAGCGCGGTTTGGGGGACGCCGCGTGAAAATTCCATCGCATAGAGTTCGCGGTTGCGTGCAACTTCGACGCGAACATGATCCGATAATGCATTGACCACAGAGGAGCCAACGCCGTTCAAGCCGCCCGATGTTTCATAGTTTTCACCGGAAAATTTACCACCTGCATTCAATGTGCAAAAGATGATTTCCAGAGCTGATTTTGACGGGTTTTTCGGGTGGGCGTCCACAGGGATACCGCGCCCGTTGTCACGTACGGTGATGTGGAAGTTTGGGTGCAGTTCAACCTCTATCCAGTTGGCATGGCCTGCAACGGCTTCGTCCATCGAATTGTCGATAATTTCAGCCACCATATGATGCAATGCGCGGTCATCGGTGCCGCCGATATACATGCCCGGGCGCAGGCGGACATGTTCCATATCCTCCAACACCTGGATGGAGGATGCGTCATATTTTTTTTCAGGCTGGTCGGTTTTAAAAAGGTCTGTTGCTGCCATTATCGATTCTTATTTGCTCGTTTTCGCAAGCATAAAGCAAAATTCTGCAAAGGGGTATATCTACTTGGGTGTTATTTATGGTGAAAGCTTTTGGTTTTGATCTGTGTCAAAGTATTTTTTGATTTTAACTATAAAATATTTGGAATTCAAACGGAGGTATTTTGTATGACAACATCTGCAACAACGAAGAAAACAACTGTGACCGCAACAAGTAAAGCACCGGAAGAGGCGGCTTTTCCAAAAGTTACAACCGATGTAATTGAGGGTGCATTTGACGCGGAAAAAAAGACTGACCATGAAAAAATGGGCCGCAAGGAATATGAGGCCCGCAAGCGCGAGTTGCAATCAGAATTGCTGAAGGTTCAGCTGTGGGCGCAAGATGTTGGACAAAAATTTGTATTGCTGTTTGAAGGCCGCGATGCAGCTGGTAAAGGCGGGACAATCAAGCGGTTTATGGAACATTTAAATCCAAGAACCGCAAGTGTTGTAGCTTTGCCGAAGCCGGGAGAGCGCCAAATCGGGCAATGGTTTTTCCAGCGTTATATCGAGCATTTGCCGACATCCGGAGAAATGGTTTTATATGATCGTAGCTGGTACAACCGCGCGGGTGTTGAACGTGTTATGGGGTTTTGCTCGCCGAATGAGTATCTGGAATTTATGCGCCAAACACCGGACTTTGAACGTATGTTGACACGTTCCGGTATTCAATTGTCGAAATACTGGTTCTCGGTCAGTCGAGAAGAGCAAAAACGTAGGTTCGCGTCGCGCAGTGAAGACCCTTTGAAGCGCTGGAAATTATCACCGATTGATAAGGCAAGTCTGGATAAGTGGGATGATTACACCGAAGCAAAAGAAGCGATGTTCTTTTATACGGATACTGCGGATGCGCCTTGGACGATTGTAAAATCCGACGACAAGAAACGTGCACGTATCAATTGTATGCTGCATTTTCTGAATGGTTTGGATTACCCCGATAAAGATACCAGTATTGTAACACCTCCCGATCCTAAAATAGTTGGACAAGCGAAACAGGTTATAACCAACGCGGATCATATATTGGGCACGTCTTTACATCCAGATCTTCGGCGTAGTTAATGTGTGGGACCGGCGTTTACCGGCGTCTAGTCTTATGCCAAAACTGTTTTGACTTTTATTTCGCTTTCAAGTGTTCGGTGTACCGGGCACTTGTCTGCAATTTCCAGTAAGCGTTGTTTTTGGTCATCATCAAGTGGGCCGGATAAGTGAATTTTACGGGTAAAAACATCCACCTTGCTAATTGTAGACAGGCAGGCTTCACAGTCCTGTGCATGCACTTTATTGTGGGTTATATCTACATGGATAGCCTCAAGCGGCCAGTTTTTGCGCCGCGCGTACATGCGAACGGTCATCGCGGTACAGGCGGCCAAACCTGCGGAGAGGAATTGATAGGGTGACATGCCTTTGTTGGTGCCGCCGTATGTTGTGGGCTCATCCGCTAACGTATGGTGCAACGGGCCTGCGGTGATATCTTGCAGGAAACCGCCCGCATCGGCCTCTGTTGACCGCACGATACCTTCGGGTGCGCCGATGGGGGCGGCAGGTTGGTGGATGCCAAGATAGCGAACCGACCATGCGGCGATGATTTCGGCTGCGTATTCAGCGTCTTCCTTTTTGGTGATCAGGTGGTCTGTATTGTCCAGTGTGACAAAGCTTTTGGGATGCTTTGCTGTGGTAAAAATTTGCGCTGCATTTTCAATGCCAACGGTTTGATCTGTTGGGGAATGCAGCACAAGCAAAGCGCGTTTTAGGTTTTCTATGGAAGGGAGAAGGTTTGTTTCCGAGACATCTTTGACAAAATCCTGTGTGATAGTGAACGCTCGCCCTGCAAGTTCAACAGTGGCTGCGCCGTTTTTTGCAATCTCGTCCAGAGAGCTTCCGAAGTTATGGATAACATGGCCGGGGTCAACCGGTGCGCCGATGGTAACGACCGCTTTGATTGATGGGATTTGGCTTGCGGCTTTTAATACGGCTGCACCGCCCAGTGAGTGGCCGATTAAGAGGGTGGGCGCGGTATTATGTTCGGCCAAATAGTTTGCCGCAATCACAAGATCATCGACATTGCTGGTAAAATTGGTGTTTTCAAATTCACCTTTGGAATGGCCAAGGCCGGTGAAATCAAAACGCAACACAGCGATACCCATAGAGGCCAAGCGTTGTGCGATGCGCCGCGCGGCGGGGATGTCTTTGGAGCAGGTGAAGCAATGGGCGAAAATTGCAGTGGCGCGCAATTGCCCGCCGGGCATATCAAGGCGTGCTGCCAACGGTGTGCCTGCGTGACCTGTGAATGTGATTTTTCCCTGCGACATGTGCTGTGGCTCCTTTTGCATGGCGCAAAACTAGACATGCCCTGCGCAATGGCAAGGCATGTTTGAGATTGGTCACAGGCATGTGACAAATTGTGGGGTTTATACCTCACCCATCAGATGCGGGCAGAACGGATACTTGGTCAGGTTTTCATATCCGTCTTCTGTGACAAGCACCTGATCTTCCAGTTTGATGGAAAAGTCGCCACCTTCCGGGCTGACCAAAGCTTCGGCACATAACACCATGCCGGGTTCAAGTTCATAGTCAAACGCACCTTCCACGTAGCCTTCTTTATAGGCCACAAGCGGCCATTCATCGCATAGGCCAACGCCGTGGAAGCGGCAACCATACTGGCCTTTGATAAATTGTGCGTCCAACTGGTGCCCTTTGAAAGTCAGATCGTGCAAGCTGACGCCCGGTTTCATCAAGTCCATGTTGGTCATGATATGTTCATGGGCGTGGCGCATGGCATAGATCATATCATCGCGGGGTTTTTCGGTGCCAATCCACCAAGTGCGACTGATGTCTACGCAGATGCCGTAGCAACCAATGAGGTCGGTATCAAAGGCAACGATTTCGTTGTTTTGCAAAAGACGCGGGCCGCATTCCATAAACCACGGGTTGGTACGCGGTCCGGTTGTCAGCAGGCGGGTTTCGATCCATTCTCCGCCGCGTTTGATATTGGCTTTATGCAACTCGGCCCAGATGGCATCTTCCGACATACCGGGTTTGGTGGCTTCAAACATTTCATATACCGAGGCTTCGCAGGCGTGCGAAGCGCAGCGCATGGCCAGAATTTCATCCGGGCCTTTGATGGAGCGGGATTTCTCGGTGACTTCTTCACCTTCCATTATCTGGAATTCCTGTGCTTCAAGTGCGCGGATACCGTTCAACATGGCTTTATCGACTGCCAAACGGTTGTTGCCGCCACCATGTTCATTGATCAGATCACGGACTTCTTTCGAGAAAACGTCAGCTGCGACATCGGCTTTATCTCCGCGATCAAAATAGAACAGATCGGCACCGGAGCGTTGTTCACGTACCAGCGGATTGAATTCCGTCAGAAACGGCGAGTTTTTGTAATCCCATATGACCATATAGCCATCCGCACATAAAAGCACTGCGCGAAACGGGTTGTGGGTATTCCAAAGTTGCATATTGGTGCTGTCTGTCGCGTAGCGAATATTCAACGGGTCAAACATCAACAACCCGCCATAATCACGATCAACGATATGTTTGGTTAGGCGCTTCCAGCGGTAATCGCGCATAGCTTCAAGGTTTGGCGCGACAAGTCCCGCCGCTTCCCATTCACGCAAAGTCAGCAATGTCGGGCCTATTTCGATGCGGTTACCGTCATTGGGACTACCGTCTGCCAGAGTGTCACCGCGTGTTGGATCAATCTTACGGGTGTCTGAATAATGCTGCGTCATGAGATGCCTCCTTTTCAGCATTAGACGTATGATGTAGTTTTTAGACTAGCCGGTTTGCGGCTTTCCGGCCTTAAACTATGTCGTAAACGAAAGATACCGGGCGGTTTATTTGCTGCCCGCCGCGTATTAGCTCTGTTGGCTTTCAACTTTTGCTACGACGGCTTTGTAAACCAGCAGTATTATAACGGGGGTGCCAAGCTCTACACCCAATAGGAGTACAAAAAACGGATGCGGATCATCTTGGGTCATGAAGGAAATCATGCGACCGATGCCGGATGCAAAAAACACAATCATCAAATGCGGTACATAGTAAATATGGGTGTGTAAATGCTTTGCAGCCAAATATACCAAAACACCGTAGCCGATCAGGAATGGCGCAAGTGAGCGGATCTCTCCGTCCACATTCGGGGTACCCATATCTGAAATTTTTAGAGGACTTTTCACTAATGGTTGCGCAGATTCCAATAACAAGCCAAATGTAATGTCCGGCCCGAGGATATAAAACGACAGGCCAATGCCGAAGATAATAAAACTTGTTATGAAAAGTAAAATGCGTAGTAGATGAAAAGCCATTTACAACTCCATATAACTGTCTGTTTAAAAGTACTAAACTAGTTTACTGGTTCAGTTTGGCAATTTCATCGTGTACTGTCCATAAAAAAGAATACTGCAATAAAAATCAGACATTGGTTCGTGTCGTTTGATATTGTATAAAGCGGCGATATATTTGTTATAATCCAACTATATCAATGGTTTAAATAAGATGTGAATAGGGAAAATAATCTTATGAAGGAAGATATTAAAGAGCATTATGATGCTTATCCTTACCCCGCACGTGATCCGCAAGATGAACATCACCGCCTTATCACCGGGTCACCATCCAATCCGCTGGAGATAGATCACCATGTTTTCGGGGGGCATAGAGACTGGTCAAAACCGTTACGGGTACTTGTGGCCGGTGGCGGTTCCGGGGACGGCTTGATACAGGTTGCACAAAGTCTGACCACAGCAAAACGCGCCTATGACATTACCTATATTGATCTGTCGGTGTCGACGCGTAAAATTGCGGAAGAACGCGCTGAAATTCGTGGGCTGAAGAATATTACCTTTGTCACCGACAGTCTGTTGAATGCATCTGATTACGGTTTATTCGACTATATTGATTGTTGCGGGGTGCTGCACCATCTGCCTGATCCGCAGGCGGGATTTGATGCTTTGTCAAAAGCTTTGGCGCCTGATGGCGGGATGGGATTTATGGTATATGCGCCATACGGGCGCAGTGGTGTTTATCCGCTACAAGAGGCGTTTGGTGATTTAACAGCGGGCATGACACCACAAGACAGGTTGGAATTTGGCAAGACAGTCTTTCAAAAGATACCGCAAAATCATGAATTCAAAAGAAATACTCTTGTTGGTGATCATCAGGATGGCGATGCCGGGTTTTATGATTTGCTTTTACACAGTCAGGATATTTCCTGCACGGTGAAAGATGTTGTGCGCTATCTGGAGCATTCGGGGCTGGTTTTGCAGAACTTTACCCAGCCTGCAATGTACAGTTTGGACGGTATTTTGCCACAAGGTTTCAAGCGGTCAAAGAACATTGGGCATGTTGATGAGATGCAATTGACGGAAAAACTGCGTGGCAATATGAAGACCCATGTGGGCTATGCGATGAAGGCCGGGGCGAGGGTGAAACTTGACCCGACCGAGCCGGCGGGCATTCCGCATTTTATAGGTGAAGACCCCCAAAAAGCGGCTGCGTTTATTTTGCAAAAGGGTGGCTTGCCCGTGGCGATCAACGGGCAGAAAATTGGGATTGGTATTTCGCCGCAGGCGGCAAAATTGCTGGCTTTGGTAGATGGGCTTAGCAACGTTGGCGCGTTGCAGAAAAAGTCGGGGCTGGGGCCGGATGATTTCAATGCGGCATGGCAGAAACTATCGGATCTTCTGTGTAGTTATGGGTTGATGTTGTATTCAGGGCTAAATGAACATTAGCGGGGGTGGGAAATGAAGTGGTTTTATAGATTTGCAACCTGTTTCTTGGTTATAATCCTGATCAGTGATACGGCTGCGTTTGCCGGTTACTGGGAACGTAAAGGTATGTGCGCAACTTATGAGAAAACGCCGTTAATGCGGCAAACTCAAAAACTTGCGGAAATACCATGTACGCAAATCCAAGCATCCGGCACTGGTGTGTTCCAGCAGGATTTTAAACAGGGAGATGAAATCCTGTTTACCGTAATGGCCGATAATTACCCCGATACAGATCATATGGAATACCGCACTCGGGACGGGCCGGCGTTTTACAGTGATGAAGAACTTTATGACTATCAAAGCTGTTATATCACACCAAGGGACAATGCATTGATTTTTCACTGTTTTCGTGCAGACGACGAATAAAGGGGCCAGTAGGCCCCTTTAAAATCCATAAGATGCTTATATCCTAGCAGCTATAGTACATCTGAAACTCAACGGGGTGCGGAGTGTGTTCAAAAGTTAACACTTCTTCCCATTTCAGTTCCATATAACCTTCGATTTGTGATTTGGTAAACACGTCGCCTGCCAGCAGGAAGTCCATGTCTTTTTCCAATTCATCCAAGGCTTCGCGCAAAGATCCGCAAACTGTTGGGATATTGGCCATTTCTTCGGGTGGCAGATCGTAAAGGTCTTTGTCTTGTGCTTCACCGGGATCAATTTTGTTTTTGATACCGTCAAGGCCGGCCATCAACAGGGCTGCAAAGCACAGGTATGGGTTGGCGGCGGGATCAGGGAAGCGGGCTTCGACGCGTTTTGCTTTGGGTGATTCAGCCCAAGGAATACGCACACAGCCGGAACGGTTTGATGCTGAATAGGCGCGCAATACAGGGGCTTCAAAGCCCGGGATCAGGCGTTTGTAGCTGTTAGTGGCCGGGTTTGTGATCGCGTTCAGGGCTTTGGCGTGTTTCAGGATGCCGCCGATGAAATACAGCGCGTCTTGTGATAGGTCAGCGTATTTATCGCCTGCAAACAAGGGCTTGCCTTCTTTCCAGATTGACATGTTCACATGCATACCCGTGCCGTTGTCACCGTAAATCGGTTTTGGCATGAATGTTGCTGATTTACCGTAGGCATGGGCCACATTGTGGATGATGTATTTGTATTTTTGCAAATCATCCGCTTGTTTGGTCAATGACCCGAACACAAGGCCAAGCTCGTGCTGGCATGACGCAACTTCATGGTGATGCTTATCGACTTTCATACCGATACGCTTCATGGTGGACAGCATTTCAGAGCGGATGTCTTGTGCTGCGTCTGTTGGGTTAACCGGGAAGTACCCGCCTTTAACGCCCGGGCGGTGGCCCATGTTACCCATTTCATAATCCGTGTCAGTGTTCCAAGACGCATCAGCTGCATCAACTTCGTATGATACTTTGTTGATACTGTTGGAGAAACGAACATCGTCGAACAAAAAGAACTCGGCCTCGGGGCCAAAGTAGGACATATCGCCAATGCCTGTAGAGGTCAGGTAAGCTTCGGCGCGCATAGCGGTTGAACGCGGGCAACGTGCATAAGTTTCGCCTGTGTCTGGTTCGACAACATGGCAATGCACGCAGATAGTTTTTTCCGCATAAAACGGATCAATATAGGCACTGTCGCAATCAGGGATCAGTTTCATGTCTGATTGATCAATGGATTTCCAACCGGCGATGGAGGACCCATCAAACATAAAGCCGTCTTCAAGGAAGTCTTCATCAACTTCATCGTTGATAACGGTCACATGTTGCAGTTTGCCGCGTGGGTCTGTGAAACGGATGTCTACATATTGGATATCTTCATCCGCT
>JAJFHY010000259.1 GCA_021775375.1 Amylibacter sp.
GCGCACAAAGCTTGTGGTTTGACTTGATTTTCGAAAGCCCATCTATGAACCAGATTACAATTCGCGATATATCGGTTATTCGCCGCCGCCGCGCCAATACTTAGGGGACAAAATGTTTAAATCACCAAGTCTTACCAGAAAGCAAATCGTTAATGGCGTATATGAAGGCGTGTACACAAGTCAAAATAATGAAACATCTCCTCCTTCAATAATATTGACTTATCTGGGTGAAAAACTTGGCGATGTTACTATAGAGCCACTTGATGAACTGGAGGGTACATGGCAGCTTCGCTGCAATATACCACCTGAAGCTATATCAGATGGCATCCAGACATTTTTACTTTGTACTAATGCCGGAGATACGGTGCTGGATAGTTTTTCGATTGTCGCGGGCGAACCTTTGGATGATGACTTACGCAACGAGATTAACCTACTGCGCGAAGAGCTGGATATGCTGAAACGTGCATTTCGGCGCCATTGTGTGGAAACAATGGGATGACGCTGCGTTTTGCGTGACAAGTATGTGTTACGCGCTAGGAATTTAACCACCATACAATGATCTGAGGCTTTGATGACCCACCCGATATATCCCAATCTTTTCCAACCTTTGGACCTTGGGTTCACCACATTGAAAAACCGTGTTTTGATGGGATCGATGCATACAGGGCTTGAAGAATTGGGCGATTGGAACCGTGTTGCGCAATATTACGGTGAACGGGCAAGCGGCGGGGTTGCTTTGGCTGTCACAGGCGGCATGGCTCCGAATGTTGAAGGGGCTGTTTTGCCGGGTGCCTGTGGGTTGTTCAGTGATAAGGATATTGAAAACCACCGCATTGTGACGGATCGTGTTCACAAAGAAGGTGGTAAAATCGCAATGCAGATTTTGCACGCCGGACGTTATGCCTATTCACCCAAAGCGGTTGCACCTTCTGCGATAAAATCCCCTATTTCGCCGTTTCCGCCTGCGGAACTGGACGCGAATGGTATTGAAAAGCAAATCCAAGATATAGCTGTCGCCGCAACCCGCGCGAAAGCGGCAGGTTACGACGGTGTTGAGGTTATGGGGTCGGAGGGTTACTTTCTGAACCAGTTTCTGGTCACGCACACAAACAAGCGCACCGATGAATGGGGCGGGTTATATGAAAACCGCATGCGCCTGCCGGTCGAGGTCGTGCGCCGTGTACGCGAAGCGGTTGGGACGGATTTTATCATCATCTACCGCTTGTCGATGATTGATCTGATCCCGAATGGGTCTACTTGGAAAGAAGTGGTTATGCTGGCCAAAGCGGTGGAAGCTGCAGGGGCTACGATCATCAACACCGGTATCGGCTGGCACGAAGCGCGTATTCCGACTATTGCCACCTCGGTTCCGCGCCGTGCTTTTGCCTGGGTCACAGAAAAGCTGATGGGCGAGGTCAACATTCCGATTATTGCATCAAACCGCATCAACACACCGGAAGTCGCCGAAAGCGTGCTGGCGGATGGGTGCTCGGATATGGTTTCAATGGCGCGGCCGTTTTTGGCAGACCCCGAATTTGTGGTGAAAGCAGAACAAGGGCGTGCAGATGAAATTGCCCCTTGTATTGCCTGTAATCAAGCCTGTCTGGATCATACTTTCGCGATGAAGTTGACATCATGCTTGGTTAACCCACGTGCATGTAGCGAAACCGAACTGAATTACACAAAAACGGACACGCCTAAATCAATCGCTGTCGTGGGTGCAGGCCCCGCAGGATTATCTGCGGCAATAGTGGCTAGCGGGCGTGGGCACCATGTGACCTTGATTGATAAAGCCGATCAGCTTGGCGGGCAGCTAAACTTGGCAAAACAGGTTCCCGGCAAAGAAGAGTTTTGGGGTTTGGTGGATTATTTCAAACGGCAGGTTGAACTGTCGGATATTACATTGCAGCTGAAAACAGAAGCAACCGCTGAAATCCTAACGGAATTTGATGAGGTTATTATTGCCACGGGTGTATTGCCCCGCGACCCGCAGATCAAAGGCCAGAACGCCAAAAACGTTCATTCCTATATTGATGTGCTGAAGGGTAATGTGACGATTGGTGATAGGGTTGCCGTGATCGGGGCAGGTGGTATCGGGTTTGATGTGGCGGAATTTCTGGTCAGTGGTGACGAAAGTCCGACCGAGAACCTTGAAGAATGGAAACGCGAATGGGGTGTAGGCAATCCTTCACAAACCCGTGGCGGATTAGCAGCGGACGGCACACAGCCCGAAGAGCCCAAAAGACATGTGCATCTACTGCAACGCAAAGCGCAAAAACTGGGTAAGGGTCTGGGCAAAACAACGGGGTGGATACACCGTGCAACCCTTGCCATGAAGCATGTTAAGATGCTTGGCGGTGTTAACTACGAGGAAATAACCGCCAGAGGGTTGCATATTTCATATGGTGAAGCTCGCGAAAACCCAGCCATTCTGGAAGTGGACGATATCGTGCTTTGTGCGGGGCAGGTGCCTTATCGTGATTTGTTTGACCAGCTTACCGAACAGGGTGCATCCGTTCATGTGATCGGCGGTGCCGATGTAGCGTCCGAGCTGGACGCAAAACGCGCGATCAATCAGGGCAGCCGGTTAGCGGCAGAGCTTTAAGCCAGCTCATCCATTACTTCGACAAGCACAGATGTGATCTGCGGTTCTGACAAAGAATGCCCCGACTTTGACGCCATTATCAGACGTGATGTGGGCCATGCCTTATGCAAACGGTATGCGGTATCGGGCGGACAAATCATATCGTAGCGGCCCTGAACGATGGTGCCGGGAATGTCTTTGATAATATCAATGTCCCGCATGATCTGACCATCGACATCCAAAAAACCCTTATTGGAAAAGTAGTGGTTTTCAATGCGCGCAAAAGCGCAGGCATAGGCTGCTGGTGCCGCAACGGGTGATGTGTGACTTTCGATGGACGCAAGTGCGGTTTCCCAACCTGTCCATGCGCGAGCAAAGTTTGTTTGTACTGTCTGGTCATCACCAAACAGTCTTTTGGCATATCCCCCGATGATGTCGCCTTGCTCATCTGCGCCTAAAAGCCCTGCAAACTTTTCCCATTCTTCAGGAAAAAACCGACCTGCGCCACCACCGTAGAACCAGTCCAGCTCGACTTGCGTCATCAAGAACACGCCGCGCAAAACCAGATGGCGAACACGTGTTGGATGGGCTTGCGCATAGACCAGCGAAAGCGTCGCCCCCCACGAGCCGCCAAAGACGATCCAATTTTCAACGCCCAGATGCTTGCGGATGCGTTCAATGTCATCGACCAGATGCCATGTCGTGTTGTCTTCAACACTTGCGTGCGGTGTTGACCGCCCGCAGCCGCGTTGATCAAACAGGATTATGCGAAAAACATCTGGATGAAAGAATCGCCGCATTCCCGGACTGCAACCCCCGCCGGGGCCGCCGTGCAGAATAACGACAGGGATGCCATCAGGATTCCCGCATTCTTCAACATAAAGTGTGTGGCCATCACTGACTTCAAGCATTTGATAGAAATATGGTTGGATAATAGGGTATAACTGCCGCCCTGCGCCAATTTGACTATCTGAATTCCGCATCTTCACCCTGTATGCTATGTTATGTATAAGAAATACTTTGCAGGTTAAGGGCCCAAGATCAATGGCGACCACGAAAACAGTTGATGCAGATGAAGTTGCCAAATTCGAGGCTATGGCCGCGAACTGGTGGGATACGGAAGGCATGTTCAAGCCTTTGCATATGATGAACCCGTGTCGTCTGGATTATATTACAAATCAGATCGCCGTGGAATTTGCCCGTGATCTGACAGGAATACTGCCCCTTAAGGGATTGCGCATTCTGGATATTGGCTGTGGCGGCGGCCTGTTATCAGAACCAATGGCGCGTTTGGGGGCCGAAGTCGTGGGCGCAGATGCTGCACCCGGGAACATTCCGGTGGCACAGATCCATGCGCAGCAATCAGGTTTGGAAATTGATTATCGCCATGTCACTGCCGAAAAAATGGCGGCTGACGGTGAAAAGTTTGAT
>JAJFHY010000260.1 GCA_021775375.1 Amylibacter sp.
TTCATCGCGGCGGTATGTATCAAACCGCGTGCAGCACTAAGGCCTATCGACATATCAGCCAGCATCCACTGTAATCCCTGAAATTCGGCTATAGGACGACCAAATTGTTGACGCGTTTTCACATAGTCCAAAGCATGTTCATATGCGCCTTGGGCAATCCCCAACGCTACAGTAGCCGCGCCAATGCGTTGCCCGTTATATGCGGTCATAAGACCTGCAAATCCTCTTCGTAAGCCTTCCGGCGGAATGACGGCCATATTTTCGCTGACGACCATATTTTCCATATGTATTTCTGTTTCGGGTATACCACGCAGCCCCATTGCAGGCTCCCGTTTGCCAATTCTTAAACCTTTGGATTGACCGCGCACCGCTATAAAGCCACCAATGCCCATATCACGTCCGTTTTCGATGACACGCGCAAAAATCAAGTGAAGCTTTGAGACACCACCACCTGTTATCCAGTGTTTTGTGCCATTCAACACGTAATCCGAACCATTTTTAACAGCTGTGGTTGTCATTTCGGTCGCGGCACTACCTGCACCGGGCTCTGTAATGCAAATTGCCGGTTTATCACCCGCAAGAACCAAATCAGCCGCTAATTTTTTCTGCGTATGACTGCCATATTGCATAATGGCACCAACGCCGCCCATGTTTGCTTCGACAACGATACGTGCCGTTACGCCGCAAACTTTTGCGATTTCTTCTACAACCAAAATAGCGTCCATATATGACAGCCCCTGCCCGCCATATTGTTTCGGGATAGTCATCCCCATAAATCCCGCATTGGTTAGATGTTTGATATTATCCCAAGGATATTGCTCGGACCTATCAACTTCAGCTGCACGGTGGGCAAAGTGTTTTTCCGCTAACTTGGACGCTGCTGTCTGAATGGACCGCTGGGTATCGTTAAGGTAAAACATGTATATATATCCCGTATAATTGGCTTACAGGGGTTATATCTGTTTATAATTATTAATGATAAATAATAGTTTGAACTTATTAAATTAATAATGTTAACATTAATGGATGTTATTATCACATCTTGAAACGTTGATTGCGATCCAGAAAGGCGGCAGTTTTTCTGCAGCGGCTGATATCGTACATCGCAGCCATTCTGCCATCAGCATTCAAATGCGACAGCTAGAAGAGCAAACGGGTTTTCATTTGTTCGAGAAGGGCAAGCGCCCTGCACTGTTGACACCGCTCGGCAGGCAGTTTGTACAAAAATCGATGGAAGTATTGGATCTGGTCGCAGAGCTTAAACAAATCGGCCAAAAAGATTCTACATCGGGTGCTATATCAATCGGATTTGTCCCGACAACCTTACAAACAGTACTACCTATCGCTCTGGCAGAATTACGCAGACGTTATCCTGATCTACGTGTATCGGTTATGTCCGGTCTCTCTGGTGAACTAGCGCAGTCTGTGGCCGATCAAACATTGGATTTCGCATTTTTAACAGCTCCGACCATGTCCCAAAATAATATTCAGCTGACTACAATTGCAGAAGAACCACTTGCAATAGTTTCAAGTTTGAGCTGCCAAATTCCAAGAAATCCATATGATTTGTTTTTATCACAACCTTTTATTGCATTTAGCCGTAAATCCTGGCTTGGACATCAAATTGAAACGCATCTGACACAAGCCGGCGTTTCTTTTGATCCGACGATCGAATTGGACAGTATTGATGCTGTTGAAAATCTGGTGTCCCTTGGACACGGTGTTTCAATGCTGCCAATCAGAGCAATGGCCCCTGCCCATCCCAACTTACAATATACAAAGCCTGATGTAAGCGATTTACCGGTACGCCGATTAACACTGGCTTCAAATTTACAGAGCACACGCAAAACATTACATGATGTTATTGTCGAGATTGTTATTCAGAAGATTAAGTCGCCGATTTAAAGTTTATTGAGCGGTACCTTAAGTTGTGGATTGCCGTTTTCATCGGTTGGCACAACGCCTGCGCGCATATTCACCTGTAAAGATGGGATAATTAGTTTTGGCATACCAAGTTGAGCATCGCGTTCAGTACGAAATTTCACAAAATCCGCCTTGGTTTTACCACCGCCTACGTGGATGTTATGTTTTTTTTCTTCACCTACCGTGGTTTCCCACTGGATATTGCGTCCATTTGGCCCGTAATCATGGCACATAAACAAGCGCATTTCATCAGGTAGGCTGAGAACCTGTTGAATACTGTCGTATAATTCTTCAGCGGAACCGCCCGGAAAATCACACCGGGCAGAGCCACCATCTGGCATAAATAATGTGTCACCAACAAAAGCGGCATCTCCGATTACATGCACCATACAGGCCGGTGTATGGCCGGGCGTGTGTATGGTAAATGCCTCCATATTGCCTATTTTATATGTAGAGCCATCTTTGAACAGCACATCGAATTGGCTGCCATCACGTTGAAAATCTGTGCCTTCGTTGAAGAACTTACCAAATTCATTTTGTATAATGGTGATGCCTTCACCCACACCCATTTTACCCCCCAGCTTTTCTTGGATATAAGGTGCTGCAGACAGATGGTCGGCATGGACGTGGGTTTCGATAATCCATTGCAAATCGAGTTTGTTTTTCTGGATATACGTAATCATCAGATCCGCATGATCATAAGTGATGGCACCCGCTGCCATATCAATATCCATCACACTGTCGATAATGGCACATGCGTTTGAAGTGGTGTCTTTTACCACATAGGAAATAGTGTTTGTGGCCTCATCAAAAAAGGCCTTAACCTCTGGCTTTTGGGCCATATTAACGGGGTAAACAGACATCATACTCTCCTATTTTGATAACGTACTCTACCCTATACTACATTTTACAGGTATTTACGCCAATCAGGCGGTATAACGGGCAAAAGCTAAATATTGAAGTGGCAACCAGTATGGCACCGACAATAACTGAACCATATGTCATTGCAGAGCTGCTAAACAGGCTCATATTTGTAGCAAATGGTGCCACGATTAATACTACGCCGATGATTGCGCGCAAAATACGGTCGAATTTTCCAACATTCATTTGTTCTCTCCTAAAGATTATGTCTTGTTTGTATACGCGCGTAAGGTTTCTCTGTCGGTGACAAAATCACCAACCCTGATGAAGTTTAAATTTATCTGGTTTTTTACACATCAACCTGATTTTGCCAGTGTTTCAAGTTGCGCTGTATCAAGGATTACAATCTCACCTCTTGTAGCTTTCACCAAGCTTTTACGTTGAAATTCCTGCACTTGACGCGAGATCACTTCGCGGGCTGTACCAAGTTCCACCGCTAAAGTTTGATGCGTAGCCTTTACAATGTTGGAACTGTCCATAAGGCTAAGCAGCTTTTGTGCAAGCCGGATGTCGATCCGTTTGAACGCCACTTCCTCTATCACTAAAAACAAATCAGTTATGCGGTTGGAATATGTTGAAAACACAAAGCGGCGAAAAACTTCGCTTTCGGCAATCAGCCGATCAAAGACGTGGCGCGGTACGGTCGCTGCCTGAATATCGGTTTCGGCAATACCTTCGGCCGAATAGTCCTCATAGGCCAAAAGGCAGGCCGTGGTTAAAACACAGCTTTCGCCGGCATTGACCCGGTAAAGTACGATTTCTCTACCAGCCTCGGATGTCTGGCTGACGCGCACGGAGCCTTTCAATAACAACAAAAGACTCTCGGGGGCTTTTCCGGGACCAAAGATGATAGTGTCTTTTGGAACGCTTACCACCCTGGTTTCAACATTCAGTTGTTCTTTATGTGAATGCGATAAATTTGATAGGCCTTCAAAGCGCGAAACCCAGTCCATATTATTTCCCTCTACCACCGTTTTGTGGCGGCAATATAAGTCTCTGCCTTTTTGCCAAATGTTTTTAAAAGCCCCTTTTCTTCAGGGATAACAAATCGCGTGTGTAGAACCCAGATCAGAGCAAGCCAAGGCAGTAATGTCAGGGGATTGCCGATATACATCACCATGCCAAATGTGAAAATAACCATGCCCACATAAATCGGGTTTCGGGTTAATTTATAGGGGCCTTCGATCAATAAACTCGTGGCTTCGTGATGCGGCTCGATTGTTGTTTTTTTACGTTTAAACCAAAGGGCTGACCAGATGATCAGGCCAACACCGATAGCCATAAAACCAAAACCCACCAAACTGTTGGGGAAATCGAATATAAAATAAGGAACTGCCCAATTCAAACCGAACATCGCGGCTATTGTGGCAGCCGTCCAAAGTGGTGGCAGATCTGGAAAGTTTTTCATTTTTTTATCTTATTTTGAAGGATTTAGAGTTGCAATACACAATTTTGCTACGCGTTAATCGACTTGTTTTGCCCAATAAGAAACGGAACCATGATAGGTAGCAATAATAGACGCCAAACATGACAGGCCGCGACAAAGCTTGGGTTGGCCCCCAACACTGCCCCCATAGCAATCATTGTTTCCAGCCCACCGGGCGCAAATGCAACAACGACTTGAGCTGGCTGCATCATCAGATAATAGGCGATTGGAACTGAAATTATTATTGCGCACAGAATTGAAATTATAGTCGTTGCAAGACCTGCAAACAGTGCATTTTTCAGCTGGCAGATGGTAATACCGGAAAAACGGGTTCCGATCAGTGTTCCCATCAATAAAAAACATGGCATTGCGATTTCTTTTGGCAGAGTGCCCGT
This sequence comes from Amylibacter sp., assembly GCA_021775375.1. Taxonomy (GTDB): domain Bacteria; phylum Pseudomonadota; class Alphaproteobacteria; order Rhodobacterales; family Rhodobacteraceae; genus Amylibacter. Next base: position 4,666 of record JAJFHY010000260.1, read on the forward strand.
CGTGTATTCAAATGCATGTCCTGCCGATGATGTAATTAACCCACCAATAAGTATGGCAGCCGGTACATTGAATCGTTTTAAAACCAAACCAACAACAATTGAGATGATAATAAGTATCAGTAAATCTATACCATGCATGGGTGTGCCAACTGGCAAAATATTAGTCCCGAGTTTTACGCCGAAAAGAATTGCAACCAGTGGCACCAAGAGTGTCAAAGACAATAACCGTATAGATTGAACAACGGCAACTTTGGCAACATCCAGATCCAGTGACACACCAAGTCCAAGAACAAAACTAAGATGCCCGGGCGTTGCTGCCAGAACCGCACTTCGTTCATCAAAACCGAAAAACCGCACCAGCAAATATTTGCAAAGCACTAAAATGGCAAACAACATTACTGCAAGAGCCGCAAAAGCTAGTGGCCAGCGCATGAAAGCGGCTGTGGCCTCTGGGTCAATTCCTGCACCGATACCGATGCCAATTAATAGAAATGCAACATCGCGCATAATGTCGGCAATAGCAAAATGTATCCCGAACAGACTTATAAAACTAACCAGTATCGCCGGCCCCAATAGAATATAAACAGGAAAAGAAAGCCAATATGCCAGCCCTGCCCCAATTGCACCGACTGCAAGTGTATAAAGCGTTGTGATGAATGTTGAACTGTTGAACCGGTTAGACATGATTATCAGTTAGCATTATAAATAAATGCATACCAGACAGAGTTGGGTCTACGTTTCATCAGGTTTGTGATTTCATCAAACGGGGTCAACCTGTTGATCTATTTTCAATGCCCAGCATGGCACTATTGCTATCAGTGCAATGACGGCCATGATAAGAATTGCTGTATTAATGCCCCATAAATCACCAATATGACCAAACCCAAATGGACCCAGAACATATGCAAGGCTTGATGCTCCATAAATCATGGAATAACCGCGCACGGTACGACTTGGATGTATAAGATCGTTCACAATCACATATGTAATTGATGTCGTTCCTTGCAAAGCTAGCCCTAGAAATGGAAGGATTAAAAATGCCGGTGTGGTGCTCAATATCACGACGAAGATAAGTCCAATCGCCGTGAGCCCCTGAAGTATCGTAAATGCAGTGCGAAGACCAATGAGATCAGCCAAAAACCCGCAAGCAGCTTTGCCAAACATACCACCGATCAATATTAATACAGGCGCCAGTGTCGCGGTATAAACAGGGACGCCTTTTGCGATCATAGTAAACGCAATGAATGTCAGGACACCCGCCTGTACAATGCTGTCCAAAAACACTGTGGCAAGGAGTGAGGTGAATTTGGGCCGGTCCAATATCCCCCAACCCAATGCCATATCCAACTTTTTATCGGTGTCTTTGTCAGTATTAGGAAGATGGGTGCCGATGCCTGCTCTCTTAAGCCCCCAGTAAACAGCGATTGCAGCCCCAATAGCTATCAGCCAATAACTGAAAGCAACTTTTTGCCATGAAATCGCTGCCATAGCTGCAAGGCTGATCACACCGGTAAAGATCAACTTACCTATATCGCCGGACGAGTTGTATAACCCTAGCGCCCTGCGTCGTTTGTCGACTGAAAACGCTCTACTGACCAATGCTGATGATGGAGCGTGATGATAGGCACCACCAATGCCAAGTATGATAAAGCTGATCAGAATTATATGCGGCGTGCCTGCTAATGATAATAACAGATAGCCAAACCCCGATATGGCAAGCCCGAATACAAGTACATTTCGTTCGCCAAAGTTTTCACATGCATGACCGGAGAACACTTCCAAAAGACTTTGTGCCAAACTTTTTGCAGCTTTAAATAAACCAACTTGCCCGTAGTTCAATCCAAACGTCTGGGCTAAAATCGGTAACAAAACAGCAGTCGCTACTGACAACCCATCCTGGATGCCGTGGGCAGTACAGCTGGTTATAAGCGTTGCTTTTTTATTTTCGTGATTGTTCATATGCCACCGTTTACATCACAATTATGTTATCGACAGCTATAATATTTGAAAGCGAGTAATAAAATTTGTTGTAATGATTTGTGTCATAAATTTCATGGTTACATATATATTTGAGAAATTTTCTATCTGGCACATTTAAAAGTAAAGGAGGAAAAATGTCGAAATCAATTGTAATGGGCAGTCTAATCGTAGCTGCAGGATTATTTACATCAACTGCCGTATATGCCGCTGATTTATCAGTAAAGGCAGTGATGGCGCCAACAGATGTTCTTAAGATGGATTTTAAAGACGGCAGCAAACACTTTGTTGCAATGGTCCGCCGCGAGGGAAAGGCCGAAGGTTCCGGTGCACTGGCAGGTGCCTCTGTCACAGAATATGGTTGGCATGATATTAATCCACCAAAAGGTGCGGACCCTCATGGATATCTTCAGTTTGAAACCGCTAACGGGGATATTGCCAACATCAAGTTTACCGTACGTGCTGTATTCTTTAAGGGTGAAGAAAAACCGCGACTGGCAGATTTTGGCTTTTGGGAGCTCGTTAGTGGTACTGGTCAGTTTGATGGAATGACCGGTGTTGGCACATTAACAATCAAACCGGCTTCAAAAACAGACCGTACATTTACGCTAGACGGAGAGCTGGGACCAAAACCTTAGAAATCGCGCAAGGGCACTTCAAATCACAGCGCCGTTGCGTATTTTAAGTGAGTATTTGATCGTTATCACACCATTTTTGTTACATAAGCTAAATGGTGTGGTACCAATGCGCTTTGCTGTAAATTAGGGGTTTCAATCATCCAAATTTTGCTTATCAAACAGTCTATAGGTACTGCCTTGATAGGGAACGGCTATGAGTATTCACTGGATACAGGTTTTAAAGCAAATTTGGGGCATAGAGGCGACACTGACACGTTTGGGCGGTGAATATGACCTTAACTTTCTGGCTGAAACGGGAACAAGCAACTACATACTTAAAGTCATGCGCACTGGCTGCGAAGCCGATTTTATTGATCTGCAATGCCGCGCTTTTGAGCATATTAGACGAACGACAGATGGTGTGCCCGTTCCAAAAATCATTAAAACGGATGATGGCGCATTATATGTACATGCGGATGATGATCAGGGTGAAAGCCGCATAATCTGGTTGATGGAAAAGGTCGAAGGCACTGTCTATGGCGACTGGAAACCCCATAGTGCCGCGTTACTGAACAACATAGGTAACAGTGTTGGCCTGCTTGATAAGGCCTTTAATAGTTTTAACCACCCTGCCCTGCAACGCGATTTCAAATGGAACCTGACACAGGGAGACTGGATTGAAGAGCATATAGACACTATTGAAGGTGCCAATCGACGCCACTTGATTGCAAATGTTGTAAAAGAGTTTCGTGCAATCAAACCTGTTCTCGATATATTGCCGGACGTCGCAATACATAATGACGTTAATGACTATAACATCATCGTTGACGGCTCACTAACCGATGCGGCGCATGTTACGGGTATTATCGATCTGGGCGACATGTGTTCAGCACCTCGTGTATGTGATATTGCCATTGCCGGCGCTTACATGGTGTTGGATCACCCTGATCCCGAAGCAGCACTCGCATGTGTGGTTCGGGGTTATCACGATGCATATCCTTTAACAGCGGCAGAAATCGACCTAATATGGCCACTGTTGCGTTTACGCCTGGCCGTTAGTGTCGTGAACTCGACTTTGATGGCAATCGATAATCCTGACGATCCTTATGTGGTTATCAGTCAAACACCTGCATGGGCATTTTTGGAAAACGCGTTGGTTAATGATGAATTGATATCGGCGCGTTTACGAACTGCATGCAATTTACCGATCACAGATAAGTCTCCACAAATTATGGCGTGGTTGGAAAAAGAGCGCGGAAATTTTGCGCAGATTATGGGGCAAAATTTATCTGATGTACCTATGGGGTCTTTGTCGGTAGAAAACGCAACCATACCGCAAAACCCGTTTAATATGACCAGCCATGAAGCTGCGGAAATAGATGCAAAAGGCGCTGTCTGGTTGGGATACTACGCCGAACCACGGTTGATATATACCGATAAAGCATTTTTCAAAGGCGCATGGAAAGCCTCTAACAGGCGAACAGTTCACCTTGGTGTCGATGCCTTTGCCCCGGCTGGAACACCAATTCATGCACCACAGGATGCAACGGTGGAATTTACCGACTATAGAGCAGGACATCTGGATTATGGTGGTATGGTTATCTTGCGCCATGAAACACCGGCAGGGCATAATTTTTACACGCTTTATGGCCATCTTGATCAGGCATCTTTTTCCCATTTGAAAATTGGGCAAACACTTTCAAAGAATGATGTATTTGCGTCTTTGGGTGATATCACACAAAACGGTGGCTGGGCGCCTCATCTGCATTTCCAACTGGCACTTAGCACTAATGGTATGGGCGATGACTGGGCGGGAGTTGCTGATCCTGATGAGATGTATCTGTGGGGTGCGTTATGCCCCAACCCTGCTGCCTTATTGAATTTACCGGACAGCAAAACTGCTTATCAACAAACCGTAAAGTCGGATATATTGGCGGCGCGGAAAGTTAAATTCGGCGACAATTTAAAACTGACCTATGCGGACCCGGTTATGTTTCTACGCGGCTGGAAACATCATTTATTTGACGAATGGGGTCGTCCTTATCTGGATAGCTATAATAATGTACCACATGTAGGCCACGCCCATCCCCGTATTGCAGCTGTTGCCGTTGATCAATTGAAACGGATGAATGCAAATACGCGTTATCTGCACCCGGCGCAAATAGCATTTGCAGGTAAGATTATATCAAAATTGCCGGATCCGTTGAATGTGTGCTTTTTTGTCAATTCCGGCTCTGAGGCCAATGAATTGGCCCTGCGTTTGGCCCGCGCCCATACGGGTGGCAAGGACATGATTACACCAAACCACGGTTATCATGGCAACACGACGGGTGCGATTGATATATCTGCATATAAATTCAACGCCAAAGGCGGTATTGGCCAACCAGACTGGGTGCATTTGGTCGATGTGGCAGATGACTATCGCGGACAATTCGGGCGTGAAGACCCAGATCGTGCCCAAAAATATGCCGCCCTTGTCGACGATGCCATAGGTGCGATTGCCAATGGCGGGGGAAAACTGGCCGGCTTTATCGCAGAAACATTTCCAAGCGTTGGTGGCCAGATCATTCCACCAAACGGTTATCTTGCCGACGTATACAAACATATTCGCGCAGCTGGTGGTGTATGCATTGCAGATGAGGTGCAAACGGGTTTGGGCAGATTGGGGCAGTATTACTTTGGTTTTGAGCAACAGGGCGCCCTGCCTGATATAGTTGTACTGGGAAAGCCCATTGGCAATGGCCACCCAATAGGTGTTGTCGTTACAACGCGCGCAATCGCTGACAGTTTTGCCAATGAACCGGAATATTTCTCGACCTTTGGTGGCTCGAATCTGTCTTGCCGCATCGGCAAAGAGGTGTTGGACATTGTAGACGATGAAAACCTGATGGAAAATGCGCGAAACATGGGTGATGTCTTGCTGAATGGCTTGCGGGCCCTTCAAAGCATATATGATAATGTCGGTGACGTGCGTGGTTATGGTTTGTTTATCGGTGTTGATCTGGTCACAGACAGTATCAGCCGCAGCCCTGCCACCCATATCGCTGATTATGTCAAAAACCGTATGCGTGAGAACCGGATATTGATGGGTACAGAAGGCCCGTTTGACAATATCCTGAAAATTCGCCCGCCTTTAACAATCGAAGCAGATGATATAGATATGATCTTGAGAGTTTTGGATCAGGTCTTGGAAGAGGTTACTTTTCTGAATGGGTCTTAATGTATAACGGGGCAGAAAATGAACCGCCGAAAATTTTTGAAATGGTTTGGTCTAAGCCAATTAACAATAGTGTTTGGAGGTTTGTTTTTGTTAAAACGGAAGCGCATGAAGAACCCGTATTATAACGGCCCAAAATCAGATCATTTTGACGGGCGTGTATTTTTTAACCCTCAAGGTATACAACCCAAAAGTTTTACAAATTTTCTAAAATGGAAATTTATGGAGCGTCAAGCAAAGTGGCCTGAAAACTTTGTAAGTGAATTTGATGGAACAATACCGCAACAACGGGTTGAAGGTAATGCATTAGAGGTTACGCTGATCGGGCACGCGACATTTTTAATTCAGATCAACGGGCTGAATATCGTCACTGATCCTGTTTGGTCACAACGCGTTAGCCCGCTTAGTTTTATTGGCCCGAAACGTGTAAACCCACCGGGTGTTAAATTTGATGATTTACCTAAGATTGATTATGTCCTTTTGACGCATAATCACTACGACCACCTTGATATTGTGACACTGGACATGCTTGTAAAACGGGATAATCCTACAATAATCACACCGCTTGGTAACGATACAATTGTAAAACAGACGATAACTAATGCTAATGTTATTGTGGGTGATTGGGGTGATGTATTTAGTATTTCCAATAAAACCAGAATTCATATTGAACCCTGTCACCACTGGTCTGCGCGCAATACAACAGACCGTAGTATGGCTTTATGGGCGGCTTTTGTTATCGAAACGCCTGATATGAAAGTATATCACGTCGGCGACACCGGTTTTCATTCGGGCACCAATTACGAAGATATAGAAGCTAAACATGGCCAGTTGGATTTAGCGATTATACCTATCGGTGCATATGCTCCACGTTGGTTTATGAAGGCTCAACACCAAGATCCAGACGAAGCTGTAGATGGCTTTAAGCTATGCAAAGCTAAACATGCTCTTGGACATCATTGGGGTACATTTCAGTTAACCAACGAACCCATTGAAGAACCAAAGCATGCTTTGACAAAGGCTTTGGGTAAAAAAGACGTTATAGAAGACCGTTTCTTGGCAATGACACCTGGCCAAGTATGGCGCGTTTGAACTTATGACACTTTATCAACTGTAATTTACTGTAGTAATTTTAGGCGTATTATCTCATAGTCATGTCCATGAAAACTTTAGAAATTCTTGATCGTCTCATAGCATTCGATACTGTCAGCCATCGCTCAAATCTTGGTCTGCTTGATTATGTACATGACTTGCTGAAAGACACTGGCGCAGAACTTACGCTGATAAAAGACAAGACCGGTACCAAGGCAAATCTTTATGCAACAATCGGGCCAAGGGACTGCGCAGGCGTTCTATTATCCGGTCATACCGATGTTGTACCTGTTGAGGGGCAAAACTGGACTGTGCCACCTTTCGCGCTGACGCAAAAGGACGGGCTGCTTTATGGGCGCGGTACTGCCGATATGAAAGGTTTTTTGGCCTCTGCCCTCTCATGTGCTTTAATAGCGTCTGGCAAGCCATTGAAAAAACCACTACATTTAGCATTATCACATGATGAGGAAATTGGTTGTATCGGTGTGAGAAGCCTGATTGACATGCTGAAAGATGCACCCTTTCGCCCACTATTTTGCATCATTGGTGAGCCAACAGGCATGGCTGTGGCCACGGGGCACAAGGGTAAGATGGCACTGCACGCGGATTGCATTGGTAAAGAGGCGCATTCCGCATTGGCCCCAACGGGCCTGAATGCAATACATCTGGCAGCAGATTTTGTAACAGAACTGCGCAACATTCAGGCGGAAATCGTTGCATCATACGAAAAAGATGCCGATTATGATGTGCCTTACACCACAGTTCATGTGGGTAAAATTAACGGTGGTTTGGTTGTCAATATAGTGCCGAACCTATGCACTTTAGACTTTGAAATCCGTAACATAGCACAAGATGACCCAGCACTGATATTGGCGCAAATGCACCATGCTGCCAAAAGAATTGCGGATAATGCGCGCGCACATGCACCGGATGCTGCGATAAACATCACAACAGCCTTTACCTATCCCGGATTGAACACCCCCACGAACGCGGATGTGGTTTCTTTTGTGAAATCGCTCACAGGTGCAAATGGCACAATTAAAGTTGCCTTTGGCACCGAAGGCGGATTATTCGACAAAAATCTCGACATCCCCACGGTCGTTTGTGGCCCGGGCTCTATGACACAAGGCCACAAACCAGACGAATATGTCAGCTTTGATCAGCTTGAAAAATGTGATGCTGCCCTTGGGGTTCTCGTCGACCGACTTGTTGCAGGATTGTAATTAATGCGTTGCGCTAAGCGGTGTGACCTGAAGATGCCCAAGCATAGTTCGGTTGACCTCTGCTTCTATCTTGTACATCTCACGCAAATTATCTGATGTCATGACATGTTCAGGTATCCCGCATGCCTGAACAAACCCGTTATTCAGCCCTATCATCTGATCGGAAAACTGTGCTGCAAGGGTCAGGTCATGCATTGCGACCACAACAACGCCATTTGTTTCAACCGCAAACCTCTGCATTGTTTCCAATACAAGCAGTTGGTGTCGTAAATCCAGAGCAGCTGTTGGCTCGTCCAATAGTAAAACATGCGGATTACGAAACATGGCTTGCGCCAGATATACCAGCTGTCGTTGGCCACCACTAATCGCATCCAAAGTCCGAGCATGTAAAGATGACAGGCCAAATTCATCCAGTGCTTGATAAGCCTCATTTACCAGTTGCTTTGGCACGATCATACCCAATGAACCAAGACGCCCCAGCAATACCACTTCCAACACTGTCAGAGATGATGTTGCACTGGTTTCCTGTGGCATGTATGTAATATTTTGATGCGCAGTTTCTTGTGTAAGTACCTGCCCTGCTAAACGTATTTGCCCGGACATCGGCAAAAGCCCTGCAATAGCCTTAAGCATTGTAGACTTTCCTGACCCGTTGCACCCGATAAGGGCAGTGATCTGCCTCGGTTCAAGAGTTATGCTTATGTCTTGCAAAACTGTTGTGGCTTTGTAGGCGACATTTAAATTTCTTATTTCCAGCATCACCAATGCCTCCTATGACCATAAATAATAAGGGTGAATAGAAACGGGACACCGATCACTGCAGTGACAATCCCGATCGGTATTACACCGCCCGGTGTGATTATCTTTGATAAGATTGACGCCAAGGTCATTGTAAGCGCGCCTGTAATAGCAGCCATTGGTAATAAAATACGTTGATCTTCACCAACCAGAATTCGCGCAATATGTGGTGCAACCAAACCAATGAAACCTATCGTGCCAACAAAGGCCACCGCGCCTGCTGTGAGCAGTGCGACGATTATAAAGACCTTGGCACGAAGGTTGCGTACATTCACACCAATAGCTGCCGCACGTTCATCACCTAAGCGTAGTGCTGTCAGTTGCCAGATGTTGGGCAACAATGCCAAGATGCATATAACAAATATCCCTGCCACAATCGGCACGTTTGTCCAACTGGCTTTCAACAATGAGCCAAACAGCCAAAAAACAATTGCCTGCAATACCTCAGGAGAGGCCAGATATTGCACCATTGATTGCAATGATTGAAACAAAAATAATGTGGCAATACCGGCCAGAACCATTACTTCGGGGCTCATGGCACGCATCCGTGCAAAACCGTAAACTAGAAAAGCTGCAAAACTCGACATTAGAAAGGCCGCTACAGGTACGGTCATAATTGGTAAGAATGGCAAAGTTATACCCGTAAGTATCGCTATTGCCGCACCAAAACCTGCAGCCGCAGAAAATCCCAGTGTATAGGGGCTGGCTAAGGGGTTGTTCAGTATGGTTTGCATATGAACACCGGCCACCCCTAACGACATGCCAACGAGTACAGCCATCAACGTCATGGGTAAACGAATATCATGCACAATTATCCGCACCATGGGCGCTGCACTATCAGGTGAAAACAATGCCATGACAACATCCCCGACATTTAAAAAAGCCGGGCCGATCAAAATGTCTGCGATACTGGAAATAACCAGCAAAACCACACCGCCAAACAGCCAAGTTAAGCGCCTTGCCATTAGTGCTTGATAATTGGGCGCACCACTTGGGTGCGCCACAGCTGTATCAGTCATTTCAGGCGTGTCATATATGTGCCTGTGAATGGTACAGGCAGATAAGTTTTAAAGAACCTGTCTAGATTTGCCTGTGGGTCCACATCTTTAAACAGGTCCGGATAAAGGGCTTTGGCTATGAACTGTTGGAATGTATAGTCGTAAAGCGTACGTGAACCGCCATGGTATATTGCATATACATTACCGTTCTTGACAGCATCCAAATCATTCCAACCTGAACGTCCAAGATATGGTTTCATACGTTCATGCGTTAATTTCGTATCAATACCTGGCCCCATAAGAACGGCAGCATCACGCCCGACCCAACCTGAACCAGCAAGAAAAATTGCTTGTGGATTTTGTGCCAAAACATATTCAGGATTAAGAGGTCCCCATTTGCTGATTTGGCCATCTGCAATGTTCTGCCCGCCAACCTGATTAACCACGGCCCCCCACATAGTTCCTGCATAGGAATTATCTACTTCAGCGGCGCCTTTACGGCCTAATTCGACGTAAACTTTCGGGCGTTCATTTTGTGGTACATTTGCAATGCGCGCATCTATGTTAGCTATTGCAGAGGCATATTCATCGGCAAGTTGTTGAGCGCGATCTTTTGCCCCTAAAATAACACCTAAAGCAAGGGTGGAAACCACATGTTTTTCAACAGTTTGCGCATTGTAATCAAGTACAACGATTGGTATTCTCGCTGCCTCTAATCGATCAGCATCTGCCCCAAGCGCATTATATTGCCAAGCGGCAAGCACAGCGACATCAGGATTTGCAGCAATTGCCGCTTCCAATGAAAATGTACCGGAATCGATCTCACCTACATCAGCTAATGTTTCCAGACGCGGTGTAACAGCGGCATAAGCTTTCCATTGCAGATTGCGCCAACCGAACCATGTGTCTTTTGAAATGGCAACAACCCGGTCATAAGCATCCGGGCCGCCGACCGCATAGAAATCTTCGAAATAGAAACCCAATAAAATACGTTCGGGCGCATGTGGTATCATCACCTCTCTGCCCAACGTATCAGTCACGGGTATATTGTTCGCCCATACAGGCATTACGAATGTGGCTGCAGCTATTGCTGCTGATAGGCCACGCATAAGTGTTCTAAACATTATGTTATTCCTTTAATCATACGTAATGACACCATTTGGGATGGTGTCGGATTTTCTTAAAATTGGTGTATGATTAAAGAGGTGGTGCGCGGCTTTGAAACCCGGAGACACGCCATGTAAAAGAATAATTTGTAACGTCGGGTGTTGGGGATATTTGATCTGCCCACACAATATAATGCGGTACAGCATCCAAAACAGGAGCGACATCCACAGCAAGGCCAAATGATTGGCACCATGTACAACCACTGACGGATATTTGTTTGACGGGTTTGCCGGTATTGAGATCAATTGTTATCTGCTGAACTCCGGAAGGAGAGCAAAGTGTCACTTGCATACTGTCAGGTGACGGCGCCGCCATAGCACCCGACATGGCAAATTGAGTGAACAACCAGACCAAGGCCGGCAGCATCATCCAGTTTTTATGTCGTTTGAAAGATTTCAAATCCAAGTGCGCCAATGGTTAATGACGTGCATAATGATGGCTTCAATGTAAAAAAACAATATCATAGACTATAGATGCGACAGTTTGGTTAAACATGCGTTGAACTTATCAGGCTTTATAGTCGCCCATCGTTGGGCCCCGCCGACATTCCGATTACAAAATCAGTTGATATCTTAGCCCGCGCATGATCCTCAAAAGCCTGTAAAATACGTGATTTATGGTCTGCCTCCATTGTGGCCAACCCTATATTGATAGGCGCATGATCGCCAAGAAGCCGTAAATATGCCAGCTTTTGACCGTCAGGGGCCATGTCGGTTCTGGTGCGCGCGTTTATCAGGCTATACCCCATCCCGTTTGCCACCAGTGAACGCACAACAGATGTGTCTGACGTACGGTCAGTAACCTTGGGTCGTATGCCTGCATTATAAAACATTGCCAGAAAGTAATCACGGCTCATCGGCAAATCGAGCAAGATAAAACTATCATCCTGCAACTCTTCCAAATATACGGCATCTTTGCCTGCCAAAGGGTGATTGGCACTGACCATTATATAGGGCGGCAAATCAGCCAAAGGTTCGAACCCCACATCCTTGGGGATTTCCAGATCATAGGTGATTGCCACATCTATTTCAGCGCGGCGTAGTTTACTTAGTAAGTCTGAATGGTGGGCTTCGCATAATGTGACAGTGGCATCGGGGTATTCGGCTGTAAAGCTACGCCGCAGTGCGGCACTGATTAATGGTGCAAGGGTCACGAAACATCCCACATTGATCGGCCCGCGCGCTTTATCTGAAATCTCTCCTGCCAGATCGTGCAATGATGCAGCACTGTCAAGAACATGCCTGGCTTTATTATAAATCCGCTGACCGCCAGGTGTCAGTGACAGACCCTTGGCGTGTTTGCGCACGAACAACTGCACTCCGAACTCGGCCTCTAGTTGGCTGATTGCAGTTGATATTGATGGCGAAGACACATTTATCCGACCAGCCGCTTCGGCAATGCTTCCCGCATCACCAACGGCGACGAGATATTCCAGTTGGCGAATTGTAAATCTTAACGGCATTCACAATGCTTTGCGTCAAATTTGCCTGAGGTCAAGCAGTCAGTTGCGCCTGCTCAGCCAACCACGTCTGAAAATCCCGAACCGTACCTTCATAATCATCCTCTGCTAACGGGCCACCTGTTGCGTATTTTGACGACAGTGCCGCTTGCATCAGTTCCAACTTTTCACGATCTTCGCGGTTCACTTCATTCCACAGAGCAACACGGCTTTCCAATGTATCTGCGTCCAGATCATCGCCATAGGTAGACAATGTCCAACGCACTTCCACCTGATCAGCAGCCAGCGGGAACAATGACAAAGAAACAAGCAGGCTTGCAGCCACACTACACACTTGCGTAGGAAAAGCCGCAAATAGCGTTGAACGACGCCGTTCTTCATCACTTAACCCAGCCGCGCCATGCCCCCTTGGGCTGGCCTGATCGGGATAATTGGCGAAATAACTGGTAAAACCCGCACCGGACGGGCCTTTACGTGATAGGCCTGTCGGGGTGTAACCATGCAGGGTTTGCGGGTGTACGACCGACAAATGATAGCCTTCCATAAAGTTTTCAACAAGACATTTCCAGTTTGTATGCCAAACCTCAGACGCGGAATGTACCAACCTATATTTTTCAGGTTCATAGGTGCTGATAAGATTATCAAGCTCATTTAGTGTTTCAGCAAAAGCCACTGGATCATCATTAAGGGTCGCATAGATGAACCCGTTCCAAACCACACTGTTAATTTCTGGTAGACCACATTTTTCAGCGTCAAAGCCCGCGTTCTTCATCCGCGCCGAGCGCAACAAATCCCCGTCCAATCCATAAGTCCATGCGTGATATGTACAAACAAAACGTTTTGCATTTCCACTTCCCAAAGCCACAGGCATGCCACGATGACGGCAAACATTGGACAGAACTTGAACCGTATCGGTGGTGCTGCGGACAATAATAATTGGTTCACCCAACAGGTTTAATGTATAAAAATCACCTACATTCGGTATTTCATCGGCGCGACCCAAGCAATGCCAGCCATTATGCAGAATAGTTTTCTTTTCCCATTCGAAATAGTCAGGGTCTGTGTAAAATGCCCCCGAAAGTCCATATGGCGCGTCTTTTGGCAACGCTGCCAGTTCTTGTAATTGTGTCTGCATATCCATGACATTATACCCCATTATTCGTCTCCCGGAACGCCGTATGAAGGTGCCTCGCGTGGATCAAGGGCGCGTTGTACATAGGCTTCAAGTTGCGGTTTGTAGACTTCCCACGCGGTGGCAATTGCCTCGATTGGACAGTCTTCTGTCCAGTCACAACGCAGATCGGCAGAAGGCCAATTTACAGTATCGCAAATTTGCATTCCCGCAGAATGAATAGGACCTGCTTCGCCTCCCGCTTCCAGCCCTGCCTGC
>JAJFHY010000027.1 GCA_021775375.1 Amylibacter sp.
AATCAACTCACTGTCTTCGGTGTCGACCTTCACTATGCCGCCTTTGGACAGTTTTCCAAACAGCAATTCTTCGGCCAGCGGTTTCTTGATATGCTCTTGAATGACACGCGCCAAAGGCCGTGCACCCATTTTATCGTCATAACCTTTATCCGCCAGCCATTGCGCGGCCCGGCGCGTTAATTCAATCGAGACATTGCGATCCATTAACTGGGCTTCCAGTTGTACCACAAACTTATCAACCACTTTGATAATTGTTTCCGGCCCCAGAGGCGCAAAGCTGATGGTTGCGTCCAACCGATTGCGAAATTCCGGGCTGAACATGCGCTCTATAGCAGCGGTATCTTCGCCCGTGCGGTTGTTGCGGCCAAATCCGATGGCTTCTTTCGCCATCTCAGCGGCACCCGCATTTGTCGTCATGATCAGAACGACATTGCGAAAATCGGTGGTGCGACCGTTATGATCGGTCAGCTTGCCGTGATCCATGACCTGAAGCAGGATATTGAATACATCGGGATGGGCTTTTTCAATTTCATCAAGCAGTAGCACACAATGCGGGTTTTGATCGACCTGATCGGTCAATTGTCCGCCTTGGTCAAACCCGACATAACCGGGAGGTGCCCCGATCAATCGGCTGATTGCATGTTTCTCCATGTATTCGGACATATCAAAGCGTAAAAGCTCCACACCCAGCGTGTACGCCAGTTGTTTGGCAACTTCGGTTTTGCCCACCCCTGTAGGTCCAGCAAACAGGTAGTTGCCAATCGGCTTTTCAGGTTCACGCAGGCCGGCGCGCGACAACTTGATAGCTGAGGCCAAAGCCTCGATTGCCGTATCCTGACCAAACACCACGCGTTTCAGCGATCTATCCAGATCTTTCAACAATTCGGTATCGTCTTTGGATACGTTTTTCGGTGGAATCCGCGCGATTTTGGCTACCACAGTTTCGATTTCTTTTACGCCAATGGATTTGCGTCGTTTGCTTTCGGGGATGATATGCTGATAGGCACCGGCCTCGTCGATCACATCAATAGCTTTATCGGGTAATTTGCGACCGTGAATGTAACGGGCAGATAATTCCACCGCTGTTTTGATGGCATCCATCGAGTATTTTACATCGTGATGCTCTTCAAAATAAGGTTTCAATCCCTTCAGGATTTTAATCGCATCCTCGACCGATGGCTCGTTCACATCAATTTTCTGGAACCGGCGTGACAAAGCATGGTCTTTTTCAAAATGTTGGCGGTATTCTTTATAGGTGGTTGACCCCATGCAGCGCAGTTTGCCGCCCTGCAAGGCGGGTTTCAGCAGGTTTGATGCATCCATTGCACCGCCTGATGTGGCACCTGCACCAATCACCGTGTGAATTTCGTCGATGAACAAAATCGCATCGGGGTGATCTTCCAATTCGCTCATGACCGCTTTCAGGCGCTCTTCGAAATCGCCGCGGTAACGCGTGCCTGCCAGAAGTGCGCCCATATCCAGTGAATAAATCGTGGTGTTAGCCAAAACGGTCGGTATATCACCCATTACAATCTTATGGGCCAATCCTTCGGCAATGGCGGTTTTCCCGACGCCGGGATCACCAACCAAAATCGGATTGTTTTTCCTGCGGCGGCACAGCACTTGTATGCAGCGCTCGACTTCGTGTTCACGTCCTATCAGAGGGTCTATCTCGCCTGTTGAGGATTTTGCGTTCAGATCAACACAATATTTGCCAAGCGCAGTTTCATCTTCGGGGGCTTTATTTTCAGTTGCGTCATGTTCAATCTGAGCATCAGCACCTGTAATTTCACGGGGCTCACCGAATGCGGCATCCTTTGCAATTCCATGTGAGATAAAGTTGACCGCGTCATAACGGGTCATATCCTGTTCCTGCAGGAAATATGCAGCATGACTTTCACGTTCGGCAAAAATAGCTACCAGAACATTGGCGCCGGTGACCTCATTACGCCCGGAACTTTGGACATGAATGGCGGCGCGTTGAATAACGCGTTGAAAGGCAGTGGTTGGTGACGCATCAACGTCTTCCACATCCGTGACCAAGCTATCCAATTGCGTGTCCAGAAAATCAATCAGGTTTTTGCGCAAAGCGTTTATATCGACTTCACATGCACGCATGACACGTGCGGCATCATCTTCTTCCACTAAGGCAAGTAACAGATGTTCCAATGTAGCCAATTCATGCTTGCGCGCTGTGGCAAGAGCCAAAGCGGTATGAATGGCGGTTTCCAGGCTGCTCGAGAATGAGGGCATTGATTGCTCCTTTTTGATCTTGCAGAGTTCCATTTTTGTTACTCTGCCACTTATACCTTTTAACTTCGTCTATATTTGGGAAGCTTCAAGGCTTTTTTACTCACTTTTTGTCACATAGTTGAAATTTACATGAAAATTGTGCTTTTTTATCTACTTTCGTGCCACGGGCGTCAGTAAAACCGTTGGCCTGACACGTTCCGCATCTTTAAAAAGCGAAAATGTCTGGTTCACATAATTTACCGATGCTGCAATATGTTCAAGGTATTTTGCAAGTTCCGGTGTGTTTTCTGCTTCAATCATAGAAACCGTCCGATCTTGCGGCATGGTTTCAAATTGGACGTAAAACCACGGCTCGCCGCGTTTTAAGATCAAGTCCTGGGAAGTGTCATGCCATTCAAAGGCCCACATAAGCGGGCGGGGCCAATTATGGATGGCAAAGCGTCCGCCAAAGATCGTGCCGGGCAAAGGTGTTTTGTTATAATGCATAAACGCGGATAATTGCGTCATATATGTCGGTTCGTCGGTAATGAATAAATAGGGCAAAGAAACCTGAATTGTAGGTCGGTCTTTATATCGCCACTCGCTTTCTGATGTGACATGCAGTTTTTTGTTCAAAACGCTTGCGCGAACCGGACTTGCATCGCCCAACATATTGCGCAAGGCTGGTTTGCCGTTTTTATCGCGCACGAAACGCAAGTGCATATCGAACGGCACACGGATCATGAAATAACGGCTTTCCATATTGATAATCGCAGGGCATCGCGAAGCTGATTTGGCATGTGTGCGATTAAGCTCGACCGAGCGCACACGTTCCGGAGGGTAGTAGACAATGCCGGATTTTTGCTCGTTTAACAGCCAGCCAATTTGAACAGGGCCGGTGTTTTGCGGTGATGTGTGCTGATCTTGATCTTTGAACCAGTCGGATAATGCCATTTCACACCCCTAGAAATTGTCTTTGCGTTTACGGATTGCGCCAAAGACATCTGCGTCGCTTGCGCCTTGCATAGACATCAATGCTTTAACTTCAGGCAAATCTGCCCGCATGAACGGGTTTGTCGCCTCTTCCAAGCCGATGCTGGCAGGCACTGTTGGTGTATCATTGGCGCGTTTGCTTTCGATATCTTTAATGCGGATTTGTAAATCCGTATTGTCGGGTTCAATTGTCAGGGCAAACTTTGCGTTAGTCATCGTGTATTCATGGCCGGAATAAACAAGTGTGTCATCGTGAAGTGCTTTGAATTTCAACATCGTTTCCCACATCATTGGAAAGTCGCCCTCAAAGACACGCCCGCATCCCAAAGCCATTAAGCTATCTGCGGAAAATACAGCACCTGCATCATTGAACAAATAGGCGATATGACCAATAGTGTGGCCTGATACGTCCATGACCTCGCATGTTTCATTGCCCAGTTTAAAACTGTCGCCTTCGGACAGTTCAAAATCCAAGACAGGTAATCGGTGTTTGTCAGCGGCTGCCCCGTAAACCTTGGCACCTGTTGCCGTGCGCAATTCTTCCAGACCTCCTATATGATCGTGGTGGTGATGTGTGATCAGGATTTGGTCCAGCGGCCATTCCAGATCTTTTAGAGCACCTATAATAGGGCGTGCTTCCGGTACATCGACAACAGCTACTTTGCCTGAATTGGTTTCGCGCAAGATATATGCGTAGTTATCGGAAAGGCATGGTACGGTTATAATCTGCAGAGGCATAGAATTCTCGTTCGGTTATTGTTAGCTTAGCCTGATTCTGACTGATCTGTTCATGGGATGCAATGCATTTAGATGTTATAAAATTACGGGCGTTTTATTACCGAACAAAGTTGGGGCGGATCGTTCAGCGTGCTTTGCGAGAAGAAATCGTGCGGCTTTGGCCGCATGCCAAAGGCCAAACTGTGGCCGGGTTTGGTTTTGCCGCGCCGATGTTACGGCCATTTTTGAAAACAGCACGCCGCGTGACATGTTTTATGCCCGGGCCTCAGGGTGTGATGGCGTGGCCGGAAGGTAACGATAACCATTCAGTTTTAATGCAAGAAACCATGTGGCCTGTTGCAAC
>JAJFHY010000261.1 GCA_021775375.1 Amylibacter sp.
GTGGGCAATATCCTGCGGTTTGAAAAAGATTTCCCGGGCGCCCATGTGGTGCGTCTGGAGCAGAACTACCGGTCTACCCATCATATACTGGGTGCAGCGTCTGGTGTGATCAGCGGCAATGAAAACCGTCTGGGAAAAACCCTTTGGACGGCAAAAAAAGATGGTGATCAGGTGCGACTGATCGGCCACTGGGACGGCGAAGAAGAGGCGCGCTGGATTGGCGAAGAGGTCGAAAACTTCCAACGTGGCACCCGTGGTCACGACCCGATGTCGCTGGATGATATGGCCATTCTCGTGCGTGCCAGTCACCAAATGCGCGCCTTTGAAGATCGGTTCCTGACCATTGGCCTGCCTTACCGTGTGATCGGTGGGCCGCGTTTTTATGAACGTATGGAAATCCGCGATGCGATGGCTTATTTCCGCGTCGCTGTATCGAATGAAGATGGGCTGGCGTTTGAACGGATTGTAAATACACCAAAACGCGGTATCGGCGATAAAGCACAACAGATGATCAACCAGACGGCACGCGAAAACGGCGTGTCCTTATTGGAGGGTGCGCGACTTTTGGTGGAAGCAGGCGGGCTGCCCACTAAACCGCGCAATGCGCTGAAACAACTGGTGGAAGGCTTTGACCGGTGGTCGCTGGCTATTCAAGCAGGCACCCAAAGCCATATCGAAATTGCCGAGACCATTCTGGAAGAAAGCGGTTACACCGACCATTGGCGCAATGATAAAACGCCCGAAGGGCCGGGACGGTTGGAAAACCTCAAAGAATTGGTCAAGGCGTTGGAAGAATTTGAAAACCTGCAAGGGTTTTTGGAACATGTCAGTCTGATTATGGAAAACGAACAGGAAGCGGACGTAGAGAAAGTTACCATTATGACCCTGCATGCTGCCAAAGGCCTGGAATTTCCCGCCGTCTTTCTGCCCGGCTGGGAAGACGGATTATTCCCGTCGCAACGGTCTATGGATGAATCAGGGCAAAAAGGCGTCGAGGAAGAGCGCCGTCTGGCCTATGTGGGAATCACACGGGCTGAAGAGTTCTGCACCATCAGCTTTGCCACCAACCGCAGGGTTTACGGGCAGTGGCAGTCATCTATGCCATCGCGCTTTATTGATGAATTGCCGGCAAAACATGTCGAAGTGCTGACACCACCCGGCCTGCATGGCGGTGCAGGTGCAATGTCGTCTGATCTGGCCGATAAAGCGGCACGTGCGGACGCCTATAATTCCCCCGGCTGGCGGCGTATGCAGGCACGCAATGCACAATATACACCGTCAGTTGCACCCAAACCCAAGCGTCTGATTATCGACGCCGAAGAACTGCCGGATTTTGCTATCGGAGATCGCGTATCACATCCCAAATACGCTCAAGGCACTGTGATCGGTGTTGAGGGAGATAAACTGTCGATCGTGTTTGACGGCGGTGGTGCCAAGAAAATTCTGGCCAGTTTTGTGACAATGCAGGATGAAGTACCGTTTTAACAAAAAAAACGGCGTCGCAGGGAGGGAGCGACGCCGTTTCAGGCAACACGATCTAATGGGAGAACTAGATCGGTATTCTGTAGCGTTTTGACTTAATGTCGAAACGCTTTAGTAACCGTACACGGCTTCTATTGCAGAAGCCTTAATGCCTGAACGATTTAGACCCAGATCATCCAGCTCGCGTACTGTCAGTTTTCCCAGTTCTGAAACTGTTTTTCTGTAGGCGCGGTAGTTTGCGAAATCTGCCATCAGTGTTGCGATAGTTGCAGACATGCGGTGTGCAACGGGGGTGTGAATTGTGTTTGTCAGGAATGCCATTGGCTTGCTCCATATATGTGTATCTGTTGGCGTTTATCTATTCTTTTATAAAACATTTTAAACCGCTGATATTGCATGCCCGCCATGCATTTGATGCATGAGCTGTGTGGTATAATAATATGATTAAAAAGAAAAAAACGACGTCACAAGGGAGGAGATGTGACGCCGTTTTATATCTTTGGGTCAGGTTCCAAGGGAGGAAGGAACTGTGCCCAAGGGTCGAAGGGTCTAAGGGGGAGGAATACCCTTCGCTTGCGTTTAATATAGATTTTTGTGCAGTGCACTAAAAGGGTAAATTTTGCATTTCGGATATGCGTTTAATGCATGGCTTTTGCTGCCTAGTTGCGCGGCTTGGAACTTGGGCAGATCGCATCGCTGTTTTGGTCGGGATGCGCATTGGGGCAGAACAATTGCAAATTCTGCACGGTAAACGCGCCGATAGCTTTTTGGCCTTCATCGGAAACCATCCAATTTGAAAAGCTGCGGGCCATGTCAATTTTCACATGGGCGTGCTTTGCAGGATTCACCAGAATAATGCCATAAGGATTGAACAGCGTCTCATCGCCCGATAGCAACATGCCCAGATCGCCTTTGTTGCCAAAAGACAGCCATGTGCCGCGATCCGACAGGGTATAGGCATTCACAGAAGACGCCATGTTCAGTGCAGCGCCCATCCCGGCGCCGATGTCGCGGTACCAGTTACCTGCCGGCATAATGCCGGCCTTTGCCCAAAGGTCTTTTTCGCGTTTGTGTGTGCCGCTTTCATCACCACGCGAAATAAACAGGGATTGCGTTTCACTGATTGCCATTAACCCGCCACTGGCATTGGTTTGGTTTGAAACTACGGCAGGATCGGACTTGGGCCCAACGATAACAAAGTCATTATACATCACATCGCGCCGCTCTATGCCGTAGCCGCCAGCAACAAAGGCATCTTCGGACGGGCGGTGGTGTACCAACAGCACATCCGCATCACCATTTTTGGCGATTGTGATAGCTTGCCCGGTCCCCACCGAAATCACCCGCACTTCGATACCGGTTTTCGCCGTGAACAAGGGTAAAAGATAGTCATATAAGCCGGAGTTCTGTGTCGATGTTGTGGACGCGAGCGTAATGAACCGATCACCTGCATGTACTGCTGTTGATAGTGTTGTGATCAGCAGTGCTAAGATAATGCGTATCATAAATCACCACTGAGATAAGCTTGGGCCTGTGGGGTTGCAGGTTTTGCAAAGAATTCATCAGCTGGCCCATGTTCCAGCAATTGTCCGGCTTCGATGAATAAAACCACATCTGCAAGTCGTTTGGCCTGTGCCAGATCATGGGTCGAGATGAACACACTGCCGCCGTCTGAAATAAATGTGCGGATCATGGCTTCGATCAGTTTGGTAGATGCAGGATCAAGATTGGAACAAGGCTCATCAAGCAGTAACACCGCGGGCTTTGTGATCAGTGCGCGTGCAATGGCCATGCGCTGGGCCTCGCCGCCCGACAGGCTGGCGGCTGGCTGATCCGCAAGCGGTGCAAGATGGGACAGCTTTAGCATCTCATCAATTGCACGCTTTTGATCTTGGGTATTCTCACGGGTTAATGTTAGCGGATAGGCCAGATTTGCGCGCACAGACCGGCGTAAAACAATCGGGGTTTGAAACACATATCCACGCGTTAACTTGTTTCTTTGGGCGGAAATCCCGTTCCATGTGACTAATCCCATATCAGGTTTGATCACCCCGTGAATAAGCGACAGCAACAGGCTTTTCCCTGCGCCATTGGGGCCAAGGATCGCGTTAACACCCTTGTTTTCTTGCATAAAACTAATGTCATGCAATAGGGGTGCGCCGTCAACGCTATAGGATACATTGGTGAGTTTCAGCGCAGCCATTATCGTTTCACCTGATATTTTCGGCCAAAGCTGCTGATCCAGTGGATTGCTGTATTGATTGTGACCGCGATACTTAGCAAAATAATACCAAGGGCCAAGGCCAGTTCCAGATTACCCTTAGAGGTTTCCAGTGCAATTGTTGTGGTCATCACGCGGGTAAATCCCGCGATATTGCCGCCGACGATGATAACTGCGCCAACCTCGGCCAAGGCACGACCAAAGCCTGCCAACAACCCGGTAACAACCGCAAAACGAGCGTCCCATATCAGGGTTTTCAACCGTTGCAGGGGGCTGACATCCCAGGCGTCCAGTAGATTTTTATAGTCACGGTCCAATGGCAGAATGGCTTCACGTGTCAGGGCCAAAACGATGGGAAATATCAATACGGATTGCGCCATGATCATCGCCGTTGGCGTGAACAGGATACCGTATGACCCCAAGGGGCCGGCCCTTGACAGCAACAGATAGATAATCAGTCCCACTACTACGGGTGGCAGGGCCATCATGGATGTGGAAATGACGACCAGAACCTGTCGCAAAGGAAATTGCCAGATCGCAAGGGCTGTGCCCAGGGGAATGGCAAAAAGCGACGCGATCAATGTGGCCGTCAAGCTGACACGCAGCGACAGGCCCACAACAGCCATCAATTCCGCATCCGCAGACAACACCAATTCGGCGGCTTGCCCAAATATTGTCATGGCCTCTAGCGTCTTTCCCTGATTGCACTTGCTCTTTGCCCGTGAATGCTAAATTTAAGGGCGATAGCATGTGATGCGCAAGCTGAAAAGAGAAGGTCACCTGAAATGAGCCTAAGTCGCGAAGATATATTAAACGCTTTGAAAACCGTCAGACAACCCGATGGGCAGGATATTGTATCCGCAGACCTGATCCGCGCGTTAAAGATCGAAGGCGGTTCTGTGCAGTTTATCCTGGAAGTTGCCCCGAAAGACGGCCCCGCTATGGCCCCTGTACGCGCAGCGGCGGAAGCGGCCATAAAGGCGCTTGACGGCGTCAGTTCCGTGTCGGTTATGTTGACCGCACATAGTGACGCACCAAAACCGCCGCCGCCTAATTTAAAGCTTGGCGGTCACCCGAAACCTGCCGCCGACAAAGCACCTGTTGCAGGTGTTGATCGCATTTTGGCGATAGCATCAGGCAAGGGCGGGGTGGGTAAATCAACTGTGTCCAGTAATCTTGCTGTAGCCTTGGCAAAACAGGGCCGTCGCGTGGGGCTTCTGGATGCTGATATTTACGGACCAAGCCAACCGCGTATGATGGGGATGTCAAAACGCCCGGCCTCGCCCGACGGCAAGACAATTATTCCGCTTCATGCGCACGGCGTGACTTTCATGTCCATCGGTCTGATGCTGAAAGAGGATGAAGCCGTGGTCTGGCGTGGCCCGATGTTGATGGGTGCTTTGCAGCAAATGCTTGGACAGGTTGAGTGGGGCGAATTGGACGTGCTGATTGTCGATTTGCCACCCGGTACTGGTGATGTGCAACTGACTTTGGCGCAAAAATCGCATGTGACAGGTGCGATTGTGGTGTCCACGCCGCAAGATGTGGCCCTTCTGGATGCACGCAAAGCTATCAATATGTTTGAGAAAACGAAAACACCTGTCTTGGGTATGATCGAGAATATGTCCAGTTATCATTGCCCGAATTGCGGCCATGAGGCGCATATTTTCGGCCATGGCGGTGCCAAAGCGGATGCAGAACGTCTGGGGCTACCCTTCTTTGGTGAAATCCCGCTGGAGTTGGATATTCGACTATCCGGTGATGGCGGAACACCGATTGCGGCAACAGATCATCCGATTGCAGATGTATATGCAAGCATTGCCACCCGGCTGATCAAAGGCGGCATGGCATGAAGGGGGTATTGAACAAGGATCAGATCGCCGCACTTGGCATTGCAGGTGGCTGGACCATGGGACTGCCGGATTTTGTACGTTACGGTGATCTGGACACATATAATCACGTCAATAACAAGGTCTACCACGCATGGTTTGAAAATATACGGGTGCTTTATGTCCGTAGTCTTGGTGTCGATTTTGAAGCCGGCATGGAGATCAAGCCTGTGGTGCGTTCGGCCAACATCATATTTAATGCACCGATGTTTCAGGACGAAGAGTATATCACGCTTTGCCGTATCTCGCGTCTTGGGCGCACAAGCTTTACCATTGATTATGCCGTGTGGGTTGCTGGTGTACTGCGGGTCACGGGGGATTCGGTTATGGTTATGGTCAATGCTGATGCATCTGCGGCGGTTCCGGTGCCGGATAATTTGCGCGAAATCATGATTAACCACGATGGTGCAGTAACTGCATAGTCGCGTTTGGGCTTTTTTGTCGCGACCGTTATAGAATAAGGGTGCAATACGTTTCAGATTTTTAGAATGATGTAGAATAATTTGAAACGGAGTTTGTAATGACCTCGCAATCCCATTTGATAGATCTCGACCAATATCCTGTTCACCAACGCTCATCAAAAACCTACCAATCTTTACTGGAGCAGGTGCGCGACGATCTTGCGACAGACGGGTGTTCCGTATTAAAAGGGTTTTTGACAGCGGCGGGTGTAAAAGCGCTCTGTAAAGAGGCAGACGAAGTCAGCGGGCAGGGCCATAAATCCTTTAACAGCACAAACCCGTATTTCAGCAAAGACGACCCCACCCTTGCCGCGGATCACCCCGCACGTCAGTTCTTTGACCGCTCGAATGCGTTTATTTCGGCCGATAATTTCCAACCCACCGGCCCGTTGCGGTTGATACATGACACCAAAGGATTCGATGGCTTTATCCAAGACTGCCTGCAAGAAGAACAATTCTATCGCTACGCCGATCCTCTGGCAGATGTAATTGTGAATATGGCCGAAGAGGGCAATGGTTTTCCGTGGCATTTCGATACCAATAATTTCACTGTGACGCTTGCAATCCAAAATGCCGAATGTGGCGGTGCGTTCGAATACGCGCCAAACATTCGTGCGGGTGGCGAGAATTTTGAAGAGGTTTCACGGGTTCTGGCAGGCACGTCCGACAAGGTAAAAAGTCTGAACCTTGAGCCGGGTGATTTACAACTTTTTCGGGGTCGCTATTCATTGCACCGCGTTGCCCCCTTAACGGGCAATCGCCCGCGCTATGTGGCGATTTTCTCATACGTGGATCAACCTGATATGGTGGGAGCACCCGAACGGACAGAACAACTTTATGGCAAAGTCCTGCCGATCCATTTTGAGCGGGCTGGGTTAAGGGCAGACACCTATTTGGATTAGCTGAAAAACTATGTATTGGCTTCTTTCTGAACATATGTGAACTTGGACTTTCACCGCACCACAAATCGAAATGATATGGACATCCTATGGACACGCTTGATGCAACGGGTTGCGCAAAAACGATGATGGCTATCGTTACCACCGGAAATGGCGGCTATGAAAAGCTTGAATATCGCGAAGTACCAATTCCAGTACCGGACCCGGGAGAGGTATTGCTTCGGGTGCTTGCTGCAGGCGTCAACAATACTGAAATCAACACGCGCCTTGGGTGGTATTCGTCGAGCGTAACCACAGACACAGGCGCGACCTCTGAAAGTCAGCAAAGCCATGCAGAACAGAAAGTGGATGGAGGTTGGAATGCAGCAACGCCGTTTCCACTAATTCAGGGCACCGATTGTTGTGGTCAAGTCGTTCAAGCGGGTGAAGGGGTTGCCGATCACCTGATTGGCAAACGGGTTATTGTCAGAGCCTGTATGCGTCCCAATGGATACGATACTATGGATAACGTCTGGATGGCGTCCGACTTTGACGGGGCATTTGCGGAATATGTTAAAGTCCCCCACACTGAGGTCTTTCCCATTACATGTGATTGGTCGAATGAAGAACTTGCAACAATTCCATGCGCCTACGGTACTGCAGAAAATATGCTGCACCGCGCACAGGTTGGCACCGATTGCCGCGTGTTGGTAGCAGGCGCATCCGGTGGAGTGGGTTCTGCAACTGTGCAGCTTGCAAAACGTCGGGGCGCACATGTCACTGCGATTACCAGCAAAGCAAAAGTTGAGCAGCTGCGTGCGCTTGGTGCAGATATTATTGTTGAACGCGGTAGTGATTTAGTAAGTGAACTTGGAGAAAACACTATCGACGTGGTTGTGGACAATGTCGCAGGGCCAGAATTTTCAAAAATGCTCAAAGTTCTCAAACGTGGTGGTCGCTTTGTTTCATCCGGCGCCATTGCCGGCCCGATTGTCAGTCTGGATATGCGCGACATGTACCTGAAAGATATTACCTTGATTGGGTGTACTGCATGGGATGAGCCGGTCTTTCCCGATTTGATCGGCTATATCGAGAGAAATGAAATTCGCCCCATCCTTGCGAAAGTGTTTCCGCTTGATCAGATCGCTCGGGCACAACAAGAATTCATCGAGAAATCACATTTTGGTAACTTTGTTCTTGTTCCCCCAAATTCACAAGCCTGAAGGCATCGTGGTTACTGATATTAGGCAGCTATCAGATATGCCAAAGCATTATTGCAAAGCTTGCATATTTTTACGGCTTCCCCTTGACTCAAGACACAGACCGAGTAGAAGGCCATTTCATAGATATTCGCAGGGTGACCTGCAGCACGGAGAAAAACCATGGCGAAGCCAACAACCATCAAAATCCGCCTGAACTCGACTGCGGACACAGGCCACTTTTATGTGACCAAGAAAAACGCACGTACAATGACCGAAAAAATGGTCGTCAACAAATATGACCCGGTTGTCCGTAAACACGTTCCTTACAAAGAAGGCAAAATCAAGTAGTCTTGATTTCAGCTATCTTAGAATGAAGGGCGGCCCGTGGGTCGCCTTTTTGTTTTTAAAACACCAACGCACGCAGCAGGGCAAGAAGCGCCAATAATTGCGCGATATATGTCAGCATCATCCCGTAAAACCGAAACCGCCAATGTGTACCGTCAAAGCTGAAATAGGTTGCGTGCATCAAACGGCCTGCGATCAGGACAATTGCGATGATCAACGCGTATGTGCCGCCTTGCAGATATTCGACCAGACCCAACAGGATCAGGGCCATCGGGATTTGTTCGGTTGCATTTCCGTGACCGCGTATCTTTTTGATAGTGATTTTGTCCGCATTGTCACCAAGGACGATGTGCTTGCTGCGGCGTTCAGATGAAACCCGGTAAGCCAAAAACAACAAAAGTGCGCCCAATATCAAAGATGACCATGCGGTGATGTAAAGTGGAAAATCAATCATGTTATATCCTTATAAAAAAGCCGAGGCACATGGCCCCGGCTGATGATTTTAAAATGTAGCACCGTTTAGTTACGGTTACCCATGAACTGCAACAGGAACATGAACATGTTGATGAAGTCCAAATACAGGCTTAATGCGCCCATAATAGCGGCCTTACCCAACCATTCTGTCTGACCTGTTGAGGCCATTTGGATGTATGTAGTCTTGATTTTTTGCGTGTCATAAGCGGTTAAGCCTGCGAAAATCAGAACACCAATACCGGAAACAGCAAATTGGATTGCAGGGGATTGCAGCCAAATGTTCACAATCATCGCAACGATCAGACCGATCACACCCATAATCAGGAAGCTGCCCCAACCGGAAATGTCTTTCTTGGTGGTGTAACCCCACAAAGAAAGGCCGGCAAAAGCGATAGCTGTCACAAAGAATGTGTTGGCGATGGAAATGCCTGTGTAAACTGCAAAAATCCAGGAAATGGACAAGCCCATCAGTCCTGCAAATGTAAAGAACACCATCCGTGCGGTATTTTCAGACATGCGGTTGATGCCTGCGCCAAAGGCAAAGACGACAAGAAGCGGTGCAAACATGATGATATAACGTACCGGGCTGGTAAACATGGTTTCCAGCAATCCTGGCGATAATAGCATAGTATCCTGGCCAATGCGTGCTGATGCCAAGTCAGAACCAACCACATAAGCAACAAGTCCGGTAAGGACCATTGCGAAGGACATCAGTCCATATACGCGATTCATGTGGGCGCGTAGCCCTACGTCAATTGCAGATGTTTGAACACCTGCGCCCGCTCGGCGGACTGTATCATATTCAGCCATTTGTTATCTCCTCGATAAAATACCTGCGTGTCCGCAGGTTTGCGGCACTATCACAGTTTAATATGGCTAAATAGTTGGGGTTTTCAAGGTAAATACACACATACTTCTTCAAAAACGCGTGCATTTTACCGTTTTTTAAGGCGCGCCACTTGGGAAGAGGTCGGCGCGCCTTGGGCAATCATATTCTTCGGCTAGTTATGCCCAAATTGATTTGCTATATTCTTTAGTTGCATCTTCGCGGCTTAGGCCAACATCGCTTAGCTGTTCATCAGTCAATGAATATAGGGCTTTGCGTTGTTTGCGCAACTCAAGTGCTGCATGAATGCGAGCAATGATTGAAGGACGTTGAACCGCTGTGTTAAAGCCTGTGTCTGTGTAATATGTCATGATGTGATCCTTTCCGTTTTGTTATGTGATCATGTTGTTTCATCAATTCTCTTGATGTGTATGCCAAATTATGTTTCATTTGTGAAACGAATGATTGTTGTGTAACCCATCAAGGATTGTGATATGATACGAAATCTGGATTTAACCGCCCTACGCTCTTTTGTGACCGTTGCCGAAACAGGGGGGGTAACACGCGCCGCAGAACGTTTGCACCTGACACAATCGGCGGTGTCGATGCAACTGAAACGTCTTGAAGAATCGATGGGGCTATCGCTTTTGGATCGCACAGGGCGCGGGATTGCACTGACGCAACAGGGCGAATTGCTGCTGAGTTACGCAAAACGTCTGCTGGCGATAAATGATGAGGCATGGGGGCGCCTGACGTCCGATGATTTTGAGGACGAAATTGTTTTGGGTGTGCCACACGATATTGTCTATCCACATATCCCGAAAGTGCTGAAACGTTTTGCCGCCGAATTCCCGCGCGTCAAGGTGCAGCTTTTGTCGTCATATACGTTGGATCTGAAAAAGAGACTGCAACAGGGAGAGGCTGATCTGATACTGGGCACGGAAGTAGAATGTCCTGTGGGTGCGATTAGTGTCGGTCGGGCGCAATTGGCGTGGTTTGGGGCAGAAGGTGGTCGGGTGTGGAAAAAGCAACCGCTTGCCATGGCCTATGAAAACCATTGCCTGTTTCGCAACTTTGCAGTTGGGGCGCTGGATAAGGCAGGCATTTCGTGGGAGCTGGTGGTGAATACCAACCACGCTAAAACCGTTGAAGCCAGTGTAAGTGCCGATTTGGCGGTGCATGCCTGTTTGGTTGGTTGCCAAGTCAGCGATTGGGTAGAAGTGCCCGAAGAGGCCGGCTTGCCCGCATTGCCAGAGTTTCAAATCACCATGGAAAAAGCCGGTTCTGCTAACCCCGTACTGATTGATCGCCTGGCCGCGCTAATAACGCAGGCCTATGCTAATCAGGAAACACGCAGCCGTCCGCAACATTTGCAGGCTGTATAGATTACTGCACCCGTAAGTGCCCGGCTTTGCCGTGCCAGAAACCGTTGGCAAAGGGCGCAGGTATATCAAGCCAGATATAATTTATAAAAATTTATCTGAATGAATGAGACAATAATGGATACACTGGTTAATATGGTCGAAATACATGCAGGATAATAAGATGATAACCAAAGATCAGATCGCAGAATTCCAACGTGACGGGGTGGTGCTGATAAAAGGCGCCTTTACTGACTGGGTCGATGTGATGCGTGAAGGTGTTGCGCGCAATATGGCAAACCCGTCGGAATATGCCTCTGAAAATGCGGTCGGTGCGGGGCAGGGCCGGTTCTTTGATGATTATTGCAATTGGGAACGCATCCCTGAATATGAACGTATTATCCGCGAAAGCCCTGCAGCAGAGCTTGCCGCAAAAGCCATGCAGTCCCAAACCGCACAGTTTTTCCA
>JAJFHY010000262.1 GCA_021775375.1 Amylibacter sp.
CGCCACTCTCCAGAGTTCTAAAAACAACGGTCCGTTGTGCCTGAGAGTTTCCGAGGCGGTTGCTCCTTCGGCCCTGACATATGTCAGTGTCTCCCGATGTTTCCGATAAGAAACTTATGCGATGCAAGGGATTCGGGCAAGCGGATAATGTGTGCGGCTGTATACACGGTTTTGTGTTTTGGGCGGCGGTGTGATTCACTGACAGATTTTACATTAAATTCGGGCGGCTCGTGATGTTAGCAATGGCAACCATGAATATATAACCTTAGTCACTGCAGAGCCGTTGTCTTTTGCACTGAGACCGCCGCTGCCTCAGCCAACAGCCATTCGCAGAAAACTCTAACTTTCGCACTGCGCATATTCCCATGAGGACAGACAAGCCAGTAGGCGATATCGTTTTGCACGGCGAGGTCAAATGGTCTTACAAGCCGACCTGATCTTAAATCCTCAGCGACAGCAGAGAGACCAACCAAGGCAACGCCATCGGTGTTTATTGCAGCTTCGATAGCCATATTTTCAATGGTGTACCTTGGCCCACGGCTTACATCAATACCTTCAATCCCAGCCGCCTTGGCCCACATGCGCCAATCTAGTGGTTGTGATGTCAATGTTCCCCAATCAACATGGATTAAGCGATGGTTCTTTAAGTCCTCTAAGCAGAGCAAGGGATTTGCACCGCTTAAAAGCTTCGGATTGCAAACCGGACCTACTTCTTCGTCAAAGATCCGGGCTACATGAAGCCCCGGATAATCACCCATCCCAAGGCGTATGCTGACATCAATGCCGTCGCGTTGAAAGTCCTTTGTCTCCAATGAGGCGTCCAAGCGCACATCAATGTTGGGGTATTTGTTAGAAAAATCAGTAAGATGGTGAACCAGCCATTTGATCGCAAAGGTTGGGACACTGCTCACTGTCAATAAACCGGTCTCCTCCTCGCGAGATAAGCGCTCGACCGCTTCAGCGAGCCGATCAAAACCTTCTGTTACCAAGGGGAGTACGGTTTTGGCCTCATCGGTTAGCTGAACCGCCCTTGTCATGCGGTGAAACAAAGTGATGCCGAGATAACTCTCCAGTTGCTTGATTTGCTGACTTATTGCGGCCGGAGTGACAAAGAGCTCATCTGCAGCCTTAGAAAAACTCAACCATCTGGCGGCTGCCTCAAAGGCTTGAAGTGATTTTAAGGGTGGTAAACGGCGCATACAAGGTTTCCAATAGTTTATAGATAAGATATCCTTACTCGTCACAATAGAAATCACAGTTTGTCAGACTTGTCCAATGTAAGCTAATAAAGCATATCAATATGACACCAAATTCAAACACGGAGTAAAACCTATGAACGCCCATTTTCCAAACTCGTCTGCCACGTTTTCCATGATGATTTCCCGAATAGCGTATAAAGCTGTTGTTGGTATTGAGAGTATTATTCGATTTAGCGGTAAAATGCTTCAGTCCGATAAATAAAGAACACCATGGAACCGGGCCAGATTGTTGACTTGACCACCTAGCATGGAGATCATCGGAATTGTGTTAAAGTTATAAGCTGATTAGTTTCAAAAGGGTTCAAACCAGCCATCCAACCCATTTGAACCGGAGAACCGTTCCCCTGTCATCTGCTCATCGTTAACCTTTAACGTCGGCCTCATTTCACAACGCAATACAGACAGAATACCGACGTGATACAGACACAGATTTTCAGCCCAAACAGGACACTTTAAGCCACCGTGCGCATGGCTGCTAATACCCTTCCACCGACCCGCTTGTACGCCGCAAATCAGTCGCCCCCAGCAACACCCCCGTTTCAGGGTCGACCATGATCGACTGCACAGCTCCCATGGTGCGTTTGGTCACTACATCATGCCCTTTGGCGCGCAGAATGGCCTTTGTATCTGCACTGATCCCCTCTTCCACACGCAGCTCATCAGGCAGCCATTGATGGTGAATCCGAGGGGCCTGTGTGGCCTCGGCAATGTTCATTTTATGGTCGATAACGTTCATAATGATCTGTAGTGTCGTCGTAATAATCCGCGAGCCACCCGGGCTGCCTGTAACCAGAAATACCTTACCGTCTTTCATCACGATTGTCGGGCTCATCGATGACAAAGGCCGCTTTCCCGCAGCCACTGCATTGGCGTCACCCCCGATCAAACCGTAAGCATTGGAAACCCCTGTTTTTGCTGAGAAATCATCCATCTCATTATTCATCAGAACACCCGTCCCAGTAGCCACAATGCCCGAGCCATAAGAGAAGTTGATCGTATATGTATTGGACACCGCATTACCGAACCGATCCACAACCGAAAAATGCGTGGTTTCATTGCTCTCATAGGGTGTCAGGACGCTCGCTTTTACTTCACTTGCGGGCCGCGCTTTACCCATATCGATCTGCCCGCGAATATCGCTGGCATATTGTTTGTTGGTCAGCTCTTTTACCGGCACATCGACAAAATCCGCGTCCCCCAGATAGGTTGCGCGATCCGCATAGGCCTGTTTCATCGCTTCTGCCATCACATGGATGGTTCCTGCCGTGTTCTGGCCCATATCGGCAATCGGATAGCCTTCCAGCGTGTTGAGAATTTCTATGATATGCGTACCACCTGAACTTGGCGGCGGCATCGACAGAATATCATACCCGCGATACGTCCCGCCTATAGGGTCACGCACCACAGATTTGTAGTTAGCCATGTCATCGGTTGTGATCATCCCGTCAGCCGCCTGCACCGCATCTGCGATCTTTTGCGCGATCTCACCTTTGTAAAATCCGTCCGCACCCTTTTGTGCAATCAGGTCCAGCGTCGCAGCCAAATCGGGCTGCTTGAATATCTCGCCCGACTCATAAAAGCTGCCATTCTGTTTATAGAAAACCGCCGCCGTCTGCGGCCAGCGTTTCAGTCGTTTTTCTGCCTGCTTCAATCCATCCGACAGGCTTTGCGTCACCACGATACCGTCACGCGCAAGCTTGATCGCAGGGGCGATGACCTCAGCCAGTGTCATTGTACCGGAAGTATCCAGCGCCTTTTGCATTCCGGCAACCGTCCCCGGCACCCCGATGGCCAGCCCGTGAAACCGCGAGTGGTTTTCAACCACGTCGCCCGCTTCATCCAGATACATATCCCGAAATGCCGCCAAGGGGGCCATTTCGCGGTAATCAATGGCTTTTGTGCTGCCCGCTTTTGCATCATGCACAAGCATAAAGCCCCCACCGCCCAGATTACCAGCACGCGGTAGTGTCACTGCCAATGCGAAAGCCACTGCTACGCTTGCATCCACCGCATTGCCACCTTTGCGTAAAATATCCATCCCAACACGGGCCGCCACTTTTTCCTGTGCAACAACCATACCATGTGTCGCCACCTCAGGATGGATGCGGTCAAGCCCGCTATAAATGGCCGTATTTTCGGCATGAAGGGGTGTGTTTGAAATGCCCAGAACAAGGGCAGATAAAAGGGTCAGGAATTTTCGTCTGTATAAGGTCATGGTGAAAACTATAACGCAGAAATCACGCATGACCAGCCCTATCACCACAGCAGTTTAAACAGACCCAATACAGCCATATAACGCACTGTTTTCGATAGGGCGACTAGCAGAATGAAGTGCCCGAAGTGCATACGCATCACCCCTGCGGCAAAAGTCAGAGGATCGCCGATAACAGGCGCCCAAGCCAGCAATAAAGAACCCTGCCCCCATCGCGCAAACCAGCTTTGCGCTTTTTCCAGCTCGGGTCGTGAAATCGGAAA
>JAJFHY010000263.1 GCA_021775375.1 Amylibacter sp.
GTGATCCCTTCTTCCATGTTTTCATATGTTTGTTCCGTGAAGCCTGAAACACGCATAACAATAGTTTCGCCTTCTATGCGCACACGCGCTGCTTTGACCTTAATCTGATCTCGAATGATTGTGACGTCAAATGGCTCATCTGTACCTTCACGTACAATTGTAAGAACGATTTCAGAACCGATCGGCCCGCGCATCAAATCAACAGCATCATTCAATGACATGCCCAGCATCGCTTCGCCATCTACCTGCGTGATAAAATCACCAGACTGAATGCCGGCTTTTTGTGCGGGCGTGTCATCGATCGGAGTAACAACTTTTACAAAACCGTTTTCCTGTGTCACCTCAATCCCAAGCCCGCCAAACTCTCCACGGGTTTGAATGCGCATACTATCAAACTCTTCCGCGGCCATGAAATTAGAATGTGGATCCAATGATGAAAGCATGCCACTGATCGCGCTTTGGATAAGCTTTTCTTCATCGACTTCTTCAACATAACTAGAACGAATACGTTCAAAAACATCGCCGAATAAATCAAGTTGCTCATACGTTGATTTAGTTTGCTCCGTTTCCTGAGCAATCAGTGGGCCGGTAAAGTTTGCTGTCAGCAAAAAGCCTGCCATTGTGCCAGTAGTAGCAGCTATAAAAAGTTTCTTCATTTCACGTTCCTAAATATTGCTAAGAGCAAACCAATCTGTTGGATTAACAGGCTTACCATTGTTTCTTATCTCTATATAAAGCGATTCTTGGTCAAGAGTGCCACCACCTTCTGATGCTTCGATCAAAAAATCTTGAGCTTTAGGTTGTTTTCCACCCAAAAGCCCTATTGGGTCCCCGGTATTAACAACTTGACCATACGCGCCATAAATTTGATCAAGTCCCGCAATGACAATTAAAAAGCCGGACTCCGGTTCCAGAATAATAACATTACCATAATCCAAGAATGCCCCTGCAAACCGTATTGTTGCGGGCGTTGGAGATGTCACCAGTGATAATGGACGCGCAGTCACGACTATTCCAGGTCGCTTAATCCCTGCCGCATCTGCTTCATTGAAAGCGCGCAACAATGCACCTTCCGTTGGCAATGGGATATTACCTTTGGCCGATATAAAAGAATATTGCTCCTCTTGGTCATCGTCAAGTGGAATATCTGTCAGCCCATTCGCAAAGGAATCCAGGGTCTTACTATTATCAGCCAGAATTTGCGTGTGTACCGGATCTGCAGTAAATCGCAAAGGCAGTTCGGTGCGGGAACTTATAGCCCCCGCTAGAGCAACACGTGCGTCTTTTGCGCCAGCAAGGCCAATTTCAAGTTCGGACTCTGCCACTTTCTGCAATGCGTTGAGCCCGCTCAATTCTTCAACCTGTTTGCGCAAATCTTCCGCGCGAAGCTGTAACATTGGTGCAATCTCTGACATTATCATTCCAGAGCGCGCTGTTCCAATCGGCCCCGACGGGTGGATCATCAGCATTGGTGTGCTGGCACGTTCCATCGTTTGAAGAACACCCAGAAGCTTGCTGATTTGCTCTCGCTGGTTTGATAAATCCAACATCAATACCTGTTCCCGTATGGTTACCGCACGCAAGCTTTTGCGTACAGCCTGTAAACCGTTTTCATACGCGCGTACTGTCTGGCTTAGAGCAGCCACACGATCTGCAGATTTCTTGGCCGTTTTCAAAGTGGCAGCCGCAGCCCTTAATTCCAATGCGGCATCTTTAGCCATTTGCGTCGGTGTTTCGCTTGCATTCGCACCGATTGCCACAGTGATGCAAAGCACCGCAGTTGCAAAAAACAATTCTGACAATCTATTTAACAAATCAGTGTTTCACCTGTCATCTCAATGGGAGTTTCAAGCCCCATAAGTTGCAGCAAACTGGGTGCCAAATCGGCTAACCGCCCGCCTGCGCGCAGTTTGGCCCCTTTTGGACCACCAATCAAGACCACAGGTACGGGATTAGTGGTGTGCGCTGTATGTGGCTCACCGGTTTCGGGATTCACCATGGTTTCACAATTGCCGTGGTCGGCACAAACGATCATAGCACCACCTTGGGCGTGAAGCGCTGTAATGACTTCTCCCAGACCTACATCAACCGCTTGGCATGCGGCCATTGCTGCAGTTAAATCGCCTGTATGCCCAACCATGTCGGGGTTGGCATAGTTGACCACAATCAAATCATATTTACCTGAATCAATAGCGGCCACCAAATGCTCGGTCACTTCAGCTGACGACATTTCGGGTTGTAAGTCATACGTTGCCACTTTCGGGCTTGGAGCCAAATATCTGTCTTCGGCGGCTGCTGGTTGCTCAATACCGCCATTCAAAAAGAACGTCACATGCGGATATTTTTCGGTTTCGGCAATCCGTAGTTGTTTCAACCCGTGTTTGGATACCCACTCTCCCAGTGTATTTTTGATATCCTGATCGGGAAACACGCAATCCATATATGTATCGTGACGGCTGGAATATTGAGCAAATCCGCTGACAATTGCCAAAGCAGGTCGCGGGCCTGTTTCAAACCCAGCAAAATCAGGATCGGCGATGGCAGCTAAAATTTCACGGGCGCGATCAGCGCGAAAGTTCAGGAATAATAAACCGTCTCCATCCTCCATACCTTTGTAATCACCCAAAACCGTGGGCATGAAAAACTCGTCCGTTACACCATTTTCATATCCCGTAGAAATCACGTCCTCGGCACGAGCCGCATGTAGCCCTTCGCCCTGAACAATGGCGCGATAGGCCAGCTCCACACGTTCCCAGCGATTATCGCGATCCATTGTATAATAACGGCCGGAAAAACTGGCCAAGCTAACCCCTTTGGGTATTTCTGTTTCCAAATGGGTCAAATATCCATTTGCCGACTTCGGAGCCACGTCACGCCCGTCACCAAACAGGTGCAAAGCCACAGGCACATCTGCGGCGGCAATGACACGCGCAGCAGCGATCATATGGTCGATATGGCTGTGTACACCACCGTCAGACAGAACCCCCGCCAAATGCGCGGTGCCACCAGAGGCTTTCATTGCTGCAATGAACCGCTGAATAGCAGGTAACGCAGCAATTTCACCGCGCTGTATAATACCTTGAATGCGAAACAAATCGCTTTCTATAACTCGCCCTGCACCGATGTTCATATGGCCAACTTCGGAATTGCCCATCTGGCCTTCTGGCAGGCCCACATCGGGGCCGAATGTGGTTAGTGTAGACGCAGGGCAGTTCGCCATGATGTTATCAAAATTCCGAGTGTCGGCCAAAGCGGGTGCGTTATTTTCAACTTCTGCACGCAGGCCCCACCCGTCAAGGATACACAGAACAACAGGTTTGGGCGTGGTCATCGGTTGGCTTCCTTTGGCTTCAGGCTTTACTTAAGCCTAGCTGCGAAAAGGTTCAACCGTACATGATGACGTCACGTTCCAATTTGACCGAACCCGAAGCTGCTTTATACTACTATTTTTACGGGAGTGACCCATGGAACGCTTGAAACTGATGTTCAGCCACCGATCCATCCAGCTAATGGCATTTGCCGTGGTTGTGGGTGCTGTCATCGCGTTCACAACTGGTCCTACGTGGATCTGGTTGCTGGTACCATTGGGCGTTCTTGTGCAGATGTTGAATGAATATTCCATCCACCGGTTTTTATTCCATTGGCCTGCACCAAAAAAACAATGGCAGTTCGATATTTTGTATCAGGTGCATTACGGACACCATGACTTTCCAACCAACAAAGAGCTGTTTTTCGTACCCGCCTGGTTTGCCATTCCAATGCTTTGCTTTAATTTTTTAGCTTTGTGGGGTGTCCTGTTCTTTGTTACCACATTTGCCCTGCCCATTGCTGCGATTGTCGTGCTGGTCGGCGGTGTTGGCACGTTTTTGTGCTATGAGTGGTTCCATATGACGGCACATTTGAACGTGCCAAAGGTCTGGGTGGAACGCCATGTTACAACGCTGCACAACCAACATCATTTCCGCGATTTTTCCAAATGGTTTCACGTGTCCCCGGGCGGGCAGATTATAGACCGCGCGATGGGCACCGCAATCGACCGCGATGGATTGAAATCACAACAACGCATAGAGTTCATCCGCACCATGGGGCTACGCCCTGATGATCCACGGCTGATTGCCGCACGTCTGCGCTTTGCGGGGAAATATGGGCTGAGTGAGGTGGAAATTGAGCGTGCGGCGGTGGTTTAAACCCGATGATACGGGCTACCCGCCAATATGCTTACCGCGCGGTAGAGTTGTTCGCAGAGCATGACGCGGGCCAGCATGTGGGGCCAGACCATTTTTCCAAAAGATATCGATGTGTCGGCCTGTGCACGCAATTCGCGGGTCAAACCGTCTGCACCACCAATAACAAAGCATACGGCAGGTGCGCCGCTGTCGCGCCAATGACCCAACTGTGTAGCAAATTCCGGGGATGTTAGCAGCTTACCGCGTTCGTCGAGCGTAACTATGACAGCGCCTTTCGGAATGGACTTTAGCAGCAATTCGGCCTCGGCCTGCTGTCCGCCGCCTTTTTTGTCTTCAACTTCTACGATTGTTGCCCCTGTAAAGCCCAAGGCGCGGCCGGTGCGTTCAAAGCGGGTCAGGTAATCCTCGATAAGATCTTTTTCGGGGCCGTTACGCAGGCGGCCCACGACACTAAGTTGAACGCGCATATGCTATACGTCTTCTGGCTCGCCCGTTGGCAGCCACATTTTTTCAAGCTGGTAAAATTCACGCACTTCCGGACGAAAAATATGGACAATAATGTCGCCTGCATCGATCAGAACCCAGTCACCCGCAGTTTTGCCTTCCATACGCGCAATCACGCCCATGTTTTGTTTCAGGCGGTCTGACAGCTTTTCAGCGATGGCAGACACCTGACGGGTCGAACGACCTGTGGCCACGACCATATAGTCGGCGATCTGCGACTTGCCTTGCAATTCTATGGTGACAATATCTTCCGCTTTGTCATCTTGAAGGGAGTTCAGAACCAGATCAAGCATTGACATGCTTGGT
>JAJFHY010000264.1 GCA_021775375.1 Amylibacter sp.
TATTGCCTTGGAAGTCAGCTTTAAGGGAGGCGCCTCTTTGGACGCACCGGAAAAAGCAGGCGCTACATATCTGATGGCAGGGCTGCTGGAAGAAGGGTCCGGCGACTTGGATGCTACAGCCTTTTCCATGTCAACAGAAGAGCTTGCCGCTAGTTTTGGTTATAATGCTGGGCGCGATAGCGTATCTATTTCAGCGCAAGTGCTGACGGAAAATCGCACTCAGGCTTTGGCTTTGTTAAAGCAGGCATTGATGGATCCTTCCTTTAATCCTGTGGCTTTTGAACGCGTGAAAAAGCAGGTGTTATCGATTATTCATTCAAACGAAACCGATCCCCGCGATATTGCGGGGAGCACATTACGTGGACTGGGCTATCCAAATCACCCCTATAGCCAGCCGCTTGAGGGAACAATTGATACGGTTCAGGCTCTGACAGTTGATGATATTAAAGCCGCCCACAAAGGCGCGTTAGCCAAAGACCGGATGTATGTGAGTGTCGTGGGTGATATTACCGCAGCCGAACTTGGCCCGTTACTGGATGATTTGCTGGGAGGGTTGCCTGCAACAGGGCCAAACCTTCCGACGAAAACAGAATTTGCGGCAAAAGGTGGTATTACTGTCGTTGATTTTGACACGCCGCAATCCGCTGCTGTTTGGGCACATACGGGCATTGACCTGAAAGATCCCGAGTTTTTTGCAGCATATCTTTTGAACCATATACTAGGCGGCAGCGGTTTTACCGCGCGCCTGTCTCATGAAGTGCGCGAAAAGCGTGGATTAACCTACGGTGTTTATTCATACCTTGCGTCTTATGATTATGCCAATGTCGTTGGCGGGAGTGTGGCTTCATCCAATGACCGGATCAAAACTGCGATCGAAGTCATTCAAGACGAATGGCGAAAAATGGCAGATAAGGGTGTAACCAAAGAAGAATTGGTTGCAGCCAAAAAATACCTGACAGGGGCTTATCCGCTACGGTTTGATGGGAACGGGCGTATCGCTAACCTATTGGTTGGGATGCAGATGCAAGGTCTGCCTATTGATTACCCTAAAACGCGTAATGACAGGCTAAATGCAGTGACGATTGAGGAAGTAAATGCAGTTGCAAAATGGCTATTAAAGCCCGACGCATTGCGATTTGTTGTGGTTGGTAAGCCAGAAGGAATGATTTCTACAGATTAGAGAGCTGTCGAATCGGATATTTTCATGCTATCCCTAGTGGTATGAACAAACTTAGCCCCAAGATAATGGGTTCCCGCCCGCAAATTCGCCAGCTTGATGACGCTGCTGCAAATCGTATTGCTGCGGGGGAAGTTGTGGAGCGATCCAGTTCGGCTGTGAAAGAACTGGTTGAAAACGCATTGGATGCAGAAGCAAAGCATATTGATGTGGCATATGCGGATGGCGGCAAGACCCTGATCCGTGTTGCAGATGATGGAACCGGTATTCCCGAGGACCAGCTAAAGCTTGCATTGTCGCGCCATGCAACATCGAAAATTGATGGATCAGATTTGCTGAATATCCACACTTTCGGGTTTCGCGGCGAAGCGTTACCGTCATTAGGTGCAGTTGGGCGCCTGACGATTTCATCACGGGTTGAAGGCTCTGATAATGCCGCAGAAATATCGGTAAATGGCGGGGATATTTTACCACTTCGGCCAAGTGCACGATCCGTAGGGACAACGGTTGAATTGAATGATTTGTTTCATGCGACCCCGGCAAGGTTAAAGTTTTTGCGCACGGACCGCGCCGAAAGCCAGGCAATAACCGATGTGGTAAAGCGTCTGGCAATGGCGGAACCCTATGTGGGCTTTAGTTTGCGTGATGTATCCGGTGGCGGGCAAGGGCGTGTGACGTTTCGGGCCGATGCGCAATCAGGTGATTTGTTCGATGCGGTTCTGGGTCGGTTAAGATCTATTTTGGGATCGGAGTTCGCAGAGAATTCGGTGCGGTTGGACTTTGAACGTGAAGGGTTAACGTTGCATGGCTATGCATCTTTACCAACTTATTCACGCGGGGCGGCAATCGGGCAATATCTGTTTGTGAACGGACGTCCGGTAAAAGACCGTTTGTTGTTGGGGGCAGTGCGGGGTGCTTATTTTGATTTTCTAAGCCGTGATCGTCATCCTGTTGTGGCATTGTTTATAGAATGTGATCCAACATTGGTTGACGTGAATGTACATCCAGCCAAGGCCGAAGTGCGGTTCCGCGATCCGTCAGGCGCGCGCAGTCTGATTGTATCAGGCCTGCGTCATGCACTGGCAAATGCAGGGCACCGCGCGTCAACAACCGTGGCAGGTGCGACTTTGGGCGCGTTTCGTCCGGAAACACCTGTCTATCAAATGGATCAACAATCGCGCCCTGTAGCATTTGCGCCAGTACAATCGGGCTTTGCTGAAGTGCAAACGGATTATTCGGGACGGGTGGAAGACGCACCGGTTGAGGCCGTTGCAGAAGATGCGCCACTAGGGGCCGCACGTGCGCAGGTACATGAAAATTATATCATTGCGCAAACCAAGGACGGGATGGTGATTGTGGATCAACATGCCGCCCACGAACGGTTGGTTTATGAAAAACTGAAGTCGCAAATGGCGCAGAACGGGGTGGCCTCACAAGCCTTGCTATTGCCGGAAGTCGTGGAATTGTCCGAGAATGAACGCCTAAGCCTGATTGATGTTCTGCCCATGCTGGCGCAATTCGGACTAGTGATAGAAGAATTCGGTGGAAATACGATTTGCGTGCGTGAAACCCCTGCGATACTGGGTGAAGTAAATGCGGAAAATCTGGTGCGCGATATATGTGATGAACTGACTGATCAGCGTGATAGCCAAGCGGTGAAAAACCAGATCGAAGCAATCTTGTCGCGTGTGGCATGTCACGGCTCTATCCGATCAGGGCGGCGCATGCAGGCGGAAGAAATGAACGCGCTTTTGCGTGAAATGGAAGCGACCCCGCATTCAGGGCAATGCAATCACGGTCGTCCTACTTATGTGGAATTGAAATTGGCGGATATAGAAAGATTGTTTGGCAGGACATGATACAAATCGGTGAACAAACATACGCGTTTAACGACCCGGTATTTATAGGCGCTATAATCGGGGTGGCGGCATTACTATTCGTGATCATCCTACTGATAACAACGGTGCGCCGTGCCGGGCGCTCAGGGGCTGCGATGGAACAAGTGGCTACGCAACTTAATCGGATGAATATGGATGTCCAAACACTTGGTGCCGGGCAACAGCAACTGACAGGCAACCTGCAAAGCGTGTCCGATACGCAGGCCAATGCGCAAGTGAATTTGATCCAAACGATGGAAAAACGGCTGGCTACGGTACAGCAACATATGAATGAAACGCTGCATGTAAATGCAATGAAATCGGCGCAATCCCTGCATGAAATGCAAAAGGGTATGAAAGAAAGCCTGCATGGCTCGACTGTAAGCACGACGCAATCGCTGACACAGTTACAGGAGCGTTTGGCGACGATTGATAAAGCGCAGACAAATATTGAAAAGCTGTCGGGTGATGTACTGGGGTTGCAGGATATCCTGTCAAATAAACAAACACGCGGCGCGTTTGGAGAAATCCAGTTGAACGATATTGTATCCAAAGCGTTAGCGCCTGACGCATATAATTTGCAGGCAACGCTTTCGAATGGAAAGCGGGCGGATTGTTTAATCCATTTGCCCAATCCGCCTGGGCCGATTGTGATTGATGCGAAATTTCCGCTGGAAGCATATGAGGCTATTCGCGCGGCGGATACGGAAGAGCAATTAAAAGTTGCGGTACGTCTGATGCGCAGTTCACTACGTACGCATATCAAAGCAATCAGTGAGAAATACATTATCGAGGGTGAAACTGCTGATGGTGCGTTGATGTTCCTACCGTCCGAGGCGGTTTACGCGGAATTACACGCAAATTTTGCGGATATTGTGCGTGAAGGCTTTGATGCGCGTGTCTGGATTGTGTCACCGACCACCTGCATGGCGACGCTGAACACGATGCGCGCGGTTCTAAAAGATGCCCGCATGCAGGAGCAGGCAGGGGCAATCCGCAAAGAGCTTGGGTTGTTGTATAAAGATGTGGATCGTTTGAGCTCCCGCGTTGAAAGTCTGGATAAGCATTTTAATCAGGCAGGAAAAGACATCGAAGATATCAAGATATCGGCGACTAAGGCGGGCACACGCGCACGACGATTAGATGCGTTTGATTTCGATGAATTGGAGCATAAGGGTGCTGATGTTGTGAAGCTTACACCAAAGAATAAATCCTGACACTCACATCACAAAGATTGATACATTACATAAAATACATTCATTTGCGTTATGGTGTAGATTCTATATTTAGGTTGCATACCCTTAGGGGAACCTAGAAATGGAGATTAAAATGACATCGCATATATACACTGAAGACTTCACACAACTAAAATACAGAAAACTTAACACCCCAATACGCGCTATAGCACTTGTATTAGCCAGCTTTTTTCTGGGTTACATTGTATCTGGGGTGCAACTGACAAACCCATATACTGGTAAAGATGCTTCTGTAAGTGTGTCCGAAGACTGGCACGGGAACGTAATGCGTTCAAATTGGGGGCGTTAAATTTATCGGGCATGATACTAAAGGCGGGCGGCTTAAACTTGGTATTGGTTTTAGCTGCCCGGCTTCCTGATATCAGGTCTATTTTCAAAACCTGTTGGTTTCATATGCGTTATTGATGGTTATGTTTTACATGGTAGATTAGATTTGTAGCGGCATCGTGTAACATTCCCATGCCTACATTTATTAGTAAAACATTTCCGTAAGCATCTAATTACTAAACAGGACAGTCCAAATGTTGTCGAACCATCCCTTGCGCGTGCCCCTTGCTGACGAATTACACACGCGTCCTTTCCCAAAAGTAATGGCGCCGAGTTCAGCGGCTTATCTGGCGATTACGTCAGCGGGATCTGTTGCAAAGGATCTGGCGGTTCTAGTGAGGTTGTTAAAGGCGATAGGGCATTTGGAACAGAAGCCTAAAGGCAGCCATTATTTTGGTGATTTTGGTGATTTTAAACTTAAATGGGAACGCCATACGGAATTTGTGACATATACATTGATTGTCGAACGTGAAAATGGGGCGGAAATGTTTGTGGATAACCCACATAGATTTTTCCCTGAAGCATGGATGCAAAAAACAACGGGCCAAATTCTGACATCCTGTTTTTTAGAAGTGACCGGGCCGTTAACATTAAAAGATACTGAAAAATTTGTAACGCATGAATTTTTTAAGTATTTCAAAGATGAAAGCTTGGCTGTGAATTATGTGCTTGGCAAAGAAGCTGCCGTTGCCAGTGATTTCACCATCGATGCGGATGGGCACATAAGACTGGCTATTTTGGCCATTGGACAGGTTGGTGAAAACCGGTTAGGCCGTATCGTGCAGCGGTTGCTGGAAATAGAAACTTACAAATCAATGGCAATGCTGACTTTACCTGTGGCGCGAGATATTTTTGCCAAGGTGGGAGATTTGAATTCAGATTTGACCGATGCGGTACATGCAGTTGCCGAAGGAGAAGGCACAACACAAGAACGGCTGGATGCGTTATTGTCGGTATCAGCAAAGATCGAATATCTGCAATCGCAAAGCGCTTATCGGTTTGGCGGGGCGGAAGCTTATAACGCGATCCTGATTCAACGCATAAAAGTGTTGCGTGAAGAACGAATTCAAGGTCGTCAGACGTTTTCAGAATTTATGATGCGGCGTTTCGACCCTGCTATGCGCACATGCACTTCTGCACAAAAACGTTTACGCGATATTTCGATGCGTGCGGCGCGTGCTACTGATCTGCTGGCTACCCGAGTGACAGTGCGTACAAATGAGCAGAACCGTGCAGTGCTGCACCAGATGGATAAACGTGCGCAATTGCAGATGCGTTTGCAGGAAACGGTTGAGGGATTGTCGGTTGTGGCGATCAGCTATTACGCGGTCAATTTGGCGACTTATCTATTGGTGCCACTCGTTATAAAAATGGGATTTGAAAAATACCAATTAACCGCAGCACTGATCCTTCCAATTATTTTGCTGGTCTGGTTGATGATCCGTCAAATCAAGCGTCGGGCAAGCAAGGATAGACCTTAAGCGATTGTCGCTGATTTTTCTTCGAATACCGCTTTTGCACGCGCCCATGTGCCATCTTCGTCACTTGTGAAGCCTAGCAACAACGGTAGCAGTTGTGATGCGTAATCCTGACTGCTTTCCAAGGGCAGCATGGATG
Organism: Amylibacter sp.; assembly: GCA_021775375.1. Classification (GTDB taxonomy): domain Bacteria; phylum Pseudomonadota; class Alphaproteobacteria; order Rhodobacterales; family Rhodobacteraceae; genus Amylibacter. Next base: position 6,255 of record JAJFHY010000264.1, read on the forward strand.
GCAAGTTGTCGATGGCAACAACATCAAGCGGTGGGTTTTCAGCCACGCGTAGGGCGGGTGCATCAAAACTGGTAACGTCACCATAAACGGGTACAGGATTGTAACTGCTGGTTGGATCGCAGGAAATATCAGTGATCACGCGTAATTTGCGGTCTTTAGCAATATCGTCCGGGCCAAAGAACAGCGGGGTGTCGGGATTGGCTAATATGCAGTTTAAAAACAGCGTGTGATCCCGTATTTCGGGGAAAGGCCCGCCCGATGCTGTTTCAGCCATGTCCCATTTGGTCACGGATATATCCAAAGCTGAAAACAAGTCACACGCGCCTGTGCCAACGCGCCCCAATGCACCGATAACCAAGGCATCGGGATGTTCGTTTGCCGCCGTAATATCAGCTTTTAATTCAGCAATCAGGGTTGCTTTGCCCGGATAGCTGGTAATCGGCTTTGCAGTTTTACCCCGGGTTTGTGCAAGCCATGCCATTAGCCCTGCAGCGGCACCAGCAAAGCCGGCCCAATACCCAAATGCTGCGTGCCGCCTACCGTTTTGGTTCACTAAAAATTCCAGATCGTAGATGGTGCCACCACCTTTTTTGAAGCGACTAAGGTACTGTTCAGCACCTTCTTGCCCTTTAAAAACATGGGCAAACTGGATGTGTTTATGGCGTAGAGGGAAATCGGCGACGGGTATGTCTTTTAGGCCCAGAATAACCGTGTCGGATGGTGCATCTATCCAAGACCCAGCACCAACCATATCGCACCCAAGGGTTGCAAAATCTGCATCGGGACAGGCGCGATCCGGGTTGCGTTCCACAGTGATCTTAATACCTTTCGCCATAAGCGCAGACGCTTCTTTCGGGGTAATTGGACTGCGATGTTCATTCAGGTGGGTTTCGGCGCGAAGCCAATAGTGCAGTGGCATGATCGTTCCTTTGCAAATATGCGGAGATTTACACAATTGATAGCCAAAGGGTGGCGTTATTCAAGCGGTGATTGTCGATTCCTGCTTTGATTGTATATCTAGCGTGGTTTAAGCTGCGCCAATATTGTTAAAGGAATGATACAAATGGCTGACCAGATCAAATTCACGCTTGACGGAAAAGAAGTAACGGCAACTGCTGATGAAACTATCTGGGAAATTGCAAAACGGATCGGGACAACCATTCCGCATTTATGTCATTCTGGCACTAAGGGCTATCGTTCCGACGGAAATTGTCGTGCCTGTATGGTGGAAATTGATGGAGAACGCACTTTAGCGGCGTCATGTGTGCGCACCCCATCCGAGGGCATGGTGGTAAAGAGCCAGAGCACGCGGGCGGAAACCGCACGCAAGATGGTGATGGAATTGCTGGTATCAGATCAACCTGAACAGATGAACGCCCATGACAAGTCTTCGCACCTTTGGGATATGGCAGCGCTACAGGGTGTTTCAGACAGCCGCTTTCCGAAAATTGAACAAACCCGTGTGCCGTTGCTGGATGATAGCCATGTGGCAATGAATGTGAATTTGGACGCTTGTATTCAATGTAACCTATGTGTGCGGGCTTGCCGTGAAGTGCAGGTCAATGATGTGATCGGTATGGCAGGGCGCGGCCCCGACGCAAAGATCGTGTTCGATATGGATGACCCGATGGGGGCTTCTAGCTGTGTTGCTTGCGGCGAATGTGTGCAGGCGTGTCCGACAGGCGCATTGATGCCAGCGGCGATTTTGGATGATGCCCAAGTGGGTGACAGTCAGGATTATGACCGTGAAGTTAAATCGGTTTGCCCGTTTTGTGGCGTAGGCTGCCAGATCAGCATGAAGATAAAAGACGACAAAGTCGCATGGGTTGACGGTATAGATGGCCCGGCGAATGAAAACCGTTTGTGTGTGAAAGGCCGGTTTGGCTTTGACTATATCAATCATAAACATCGCCTGACAAAGCCGCTAATCCGCCGTGAAGGTATGGAAAAGGGCCTGAATGTTGACCCGAACAATCCCTTAACGCATTTCCGCGAAGCTTCTTGGGAAGAGGCTATGGAAGTGGCTGCAGGTGGGTTGGCAAAGTTGCGTGATGCAAAGGGTGGCAAAGCCATTGCCGGTTTTGGATCGGCTAAATGTACCAATGAAGAGGCGTATTTGTTTCAAAAACTGATCCGTCAAGGCTTTGGTCATAATAATGTCGATCACTGTACGCGCCTTTGTCATGCCTCTTCTGTCGCCGCCTTGATCGAAAACGTAGGGTCAGGTGCTGTGACCGCGACTTTTAATGAGATTGAAAACGCGGATGTGGCGATTGTGATCGGATCTAATCCGATTGAAAACCATCCAGTTGCTGCGACATTCTTCAAGCAATTCACCAAACGTGGCGGTAAGTTGATTGTAATGGATCCACGTGGTGTCGGATTGGGAAAACACGCAACGCATCGGTTGAAATTCCGGCCCGGCTCAGACGTCTCAATGCTAAATGCAATCATGCATACGATTGTCGAAGAAGAGTTATATGATGCCCAATATATCCAGACATATACTGAAAACTGGGAAGCGCAAAAGGCGCATCTAAAAGACTTCAGCCCGGAAAAAATGTCTGCTGTCTGCGGCATTGAGGCGGAAGAACTCAAAGAAGTTGCACGTCTGTTTGCAGGTGCCAATGCTGCGATGATTTTCTGGGGCATGGGTGTATCGCAACATATTCACGGCACTGATAATGCGCGCTGTCTGATCTCGCTAGCGTTGATGACAGGCCAAGTGGGGCGCCCGGGTAGCGGTTTGCACCCCTTACGCGGACAAAACAATGTGCAAGGTGCGTCTGATGCAGGTCTGGTTCCAATGTTCTTGCCTGATTACCAAAGCGTGACCGATGATGGTGTGCGCTCTGCTTTCAACGAAATTTGGAATAGCGATGTTGATTTTGGTGCTGAAAAAGGCCTGACGGTCGTTGAGATTATGGATGCAGTTCACGCAGGTGATATTAATGGCATGTATATTCTGGGCGAAAACCCTGCGATGTCTGATCCTGATGTGGAACATGCGCGCGATGCTTTGGCCAAGCTGGAACATTTGGTCGTGCAGGATATTTTTGTGACAGAAACCGCAAATTATGCGGATGTTATTCTGCCTGCCTCGGCTTTTGCCGAGAAAAACGGCACGGTGACAAACACCAACCGTCAAGTGCAAATGGGCCGCCAAGCTATCACACCCCCAGGTGAAGCGCGTGAGGATTGGGTGATTACAACCGAATTGGCACAGCGTTTGGGATTGGATTGGGGTTATACCCATCCAAGCCAGATCTTCGCAGAAATGAAGATGGGGATGGCCTCATTGGACAATATCACATGGGAGCGCTTGGAAAATGAAGCGGTGACTTATCCGTCATTGTCACCAACAGACCCGGGTCAGGCGATTGTATTTGGCGACGGTTTCCCGCGCCCGGACAAACGGGCAAAATTCACGCCTGCAAGTGTGATCTCACCTGATGATACTCCGGATGCTGATTATCCGATGATCCTGACAACGGGTCGCCAGTTGGAACATTGGCACACAGGGTCCATGACCCGTCGGTCAACCGTGCTTGATGCGGTTGAACCGGAAGCGAATTGCTCACTGCATCCAAGAACATTACATAGGCTTGGGGTTAATGCAGGTGGTCTTGTTCGCCTGACAACCAAACGCGGCTCTATCACCGTGATGGCGCGGGCGGATCGGGCGATTGCCGAAGATATGGTGTTCTTGCCATTTGCATATGTTGAAGCGGCAGCAAACATTCTGACCAATCCGGCATTGGATCCAGTCGGTAAAATTCCCGAGTTCAAGTTTTCGGCGGTAAGAGTTGAAAATGCAGCAGATGCGGTTGCGGCAGAGTAATTTGTAGCTTTTATGCTATTTATTCGCTCTGGCAGGTTTTCTGTAGTTCGGTAATTGTATAAAAAAAGCCCGATCAGGATTGGGTCTGATCGGGCTTCTTTAGTTATAATGAGCCCCATAAATCAGAGGAATATGGGGCTCATATTTAGTTCAGATCGCTTAGAAGCTGAATGATGCAGTTACACCAAGTACTGTACCTTCAACATCGTCACCACCGGTAGCGTTGCCGGAGTCATCAAAGTCTTCCGTAAATTCTGTATCGGCAATGAATGCGCCGACTGAGAAGTTTGAGTTAACTTTGTATTTGGCTGCAAGCATGATTGTTTGCAACTCTTCGTGACCACCGGTGCCGTTACCACCGAGAGCGATAGCTACACCTTCATTGTCAACGTTCTTACCTTCGAAATATGTCAAAGAGTAGCTCATTGGGCCGTTTGAATAACCGATACCGATATCGAATGCATTACCGTCCATCGATCCTGCGTCATTTTGCTCGGCGAATGAACCACCGAATGTAAAGCCGCTAAAGCCAATGGCCAGACCTGCACCCCAAACTTCAGGATCAGGAGCTACACCAGGTGCACTTGACGTGCCCCAACGTGCAGACGCATCAATATCCACACCACCGAATGAACCGCCGTAGTTTGCAGCAATGTCAACGATGTCTGTCAATGTTGTGTTGTTGTTAACCGGGCCGTTTGTTTGACCTGGATCACGTGCATAAGATATGCCCAACTGCAGACCACCAAAACGTGGTGAGAAGTAGCTTAGACGGCTAGAATCGTTGATACGTGCGTTTTCAAGGTATGTTGTACCCAACGTACCGCGGAAAATGTCACCACCAACACCAACACCAGAGATAGAACCTGAGTAAGGCACGTAAGCTGTCAACGTACTTGATTGTGCGAAGATGTGTGACACATCAGGTGCGGCAACAGTCATTTTGTAGCCAACTGAGTTCTCAGAACCGATAATAACTTTACCGAAATCACCGGAAATCGTCATGTATGCTTCATCAATTTGGTCGCCGTTAGTATTTGAACCGGCTTCCAACTGTACATCAACACCAATTTTGATGCCGTTGTCCAAAGTGATAGATGGTTTAAACCAAATCTCAGCGTTTGTATAAATGTCGATGCCGTCGAAATCGGTGCCGCCGGGGCCAGCAGCCGCTTCAATGTTTGCGCCCGTGTCGATAGTCGCGAAAGCTAGACCGGTTGTATAGTAACCGCTAAAGCCCATGTTTACAGCGCCGGCAGAAGCTTCTGCTGCGTTTGCTGCACCTGCAAAGCCTGTAAGGGCCAATGCTGTTGTGCAAAGTAGTGTATTTTTCATTAGGTTGTCCTCTCGTTTATATGCGAATTCGATATTAGTATTATACATTTTTAGCCTCTGGATAGGCCCGATTCCGGTATAATTTGTGCTATCACGGTGATGTGAGAAGACTTGATATCTCAGTAACGCGTATGTGAATTTAGTTTACTAATGTGATTAGAAATGTGAAAAATACCGCTTATTTCGGGACTGAGGCAGTCAAGAATTATATGCATCCGTTTTGGAACTATTTTAGAAAAATGATAGGGTGTTGCTTTTTAA
>JAJFHY010000028.1 GCA_021775375.1 Amylibacter sp.
TGCGAAACCGGGCGATTTAACCCAAGGCAAACCGTTGGTTGTGTTGATAAATGGTGGTTCTGCCTCGGCATCAGAAATTGTAGCAGGTGCTTTGCAGGATCATCACCGCGCAGTGATTATCGGCACAAGAAGCTTTGGTAAGGGTTCAGTTCAAACCATCATGCCGCTTCAAAGTGGTTCGGGTATTAAGCTTACAACCGCTCGTTATTATACACCATCAGGGCGCTCTATTCAGGCGTTGGGCATATCTCCGGATATTCTTGTTGAGCAACGCCCACCTAAGACAGAAGAAGATAATGGTGACGAAAAACGCAACCAAAGATTCGAATCCGATTTACGAGGATCATTGACCAATGACAGCCTGAGTGAAGATCAGAAAAAGCTGCTTGAAGAAGAGCGCAAAGCACAAGAAGCAGCAGCAAAATTACGCGATTCTGATTATCAGTTATCCTACGCACTGGATGTTTTAAAAGGTCTGACCGTCCTTTCCGAATCGAATTAAAATGAAAGAAGACGAAATCCTTGCTTTGCCATATCGGCCCTGCGTCGGCATCATGATCTGCAATCATGATGGCGGCGTTTTCGCGGGCCAGCGGCTTGATAGTACCTCAGATGCCTGGCAAATGCCGCAAGGCGGTATCGAAAAAGGTGAGGAACCTAAAGTTGCGGCATTGCGTGAACTTGAAGAAGAAACCGGTATCCCTGAACATGCTGTTCATGTGGTGACTGAAACGTCTGATTGGGTAACATATGATCTACCGCATAAACTCGTCCCGAAATTATGGAAAGGGCGGTATCGCGGACAAAAACAAAAATGGTTTTTGATGCGATTTACCGGGGATGATGCACTGATAAATATCAATACCGAAGTGCCTGAATTTTCTGCATGGGCCTGGTTGCCGCCGGAAAAATTACTAAATTTAATAGTCCCCTTTAAACGTGATGTTTATCAGCACGTTATTCAAGAATTTAAGGCAAAAACCAAGTAAAGATCTGTATCTCCAGAGCTTTCTAATTATTGGCTATATGTAGTGTATTGAATAATAAAATAGCTATGGTTTTCATATAAATCCGTTTTCGTGTTATTAATGCACGTTACATTTGAAAACTTTATAAAGAACCGGTTGCCGGTTCCTTTAAAACAAGATCACTGATTGATTTCCAGATTTTATCTTGCCCCGTTGTTATATTGGCAGGCAATCTTTGTACGCCTTCACCGTGGTAACCTGAAGCCAGGATAATGTCCGCGTTTCTTTTTGAATTCCCATCTAAATCCAGAACCGCTTCCAGTGTGCCATTCGGTTTGCGTAAAACAGCTACAGTTGTTGCACTAAGCGGCCCTTTGTTCTTTGGCGTTTTATCCAATGTTATCGTTGAAGGTGTCCCGGTTTTAAATTTATTGATATCCCCTTCGTCTAAAACAATTGAGATTTGGAACTCATTTTCAATGGGCTGTAATTCGAAGACAGACTCGAATTTTTCATAATAAGTTCCAGCTTTTGCAATATTCGCACCAACTACAGTTCCGGTAATGGATGCATAAATGAAATTATTATCCAGCTGTTTATTCAGCTCGTGCAGTTTTTTATCAAGATAGCGTATTTCTTGCGTCGCCAATACTACCGCAATCCCTAAATCTTCCTCCTTTTGTAGTTTTCTTTGAAAATACTCTTTCCGTGCCGTTTGCAATTCTTGTCTTGCTTGCGCGAACTGGACCAGAGTGCGATACTGATCTTCTTCGGTGTTGCTTATGGTCGCCGGGGTCTGTTCGAATGGAAATTCGGCGCCATCTATCGTTTCCAATATAATGTTTGGATTGCTACCGTCTGACCGCTTAATCAAGCCGCTTCGTTTGACAATGTTTTGTAATAATCGGGATTGATCCTCTAATGCTGCAATCGATTCCTCAAGCGATTGATCTGCCATTGCATTGCGCAATAGCTCCCTTTCACACTGCTTTATCCTGTATGATACATCAAACTGTCCTGCCATTTTATCAACGAGTATTTGTGCGTCATACGAAAGCTTGAATACGGATTTATTAGACTGCAAAGAAACAAGACAATGAAGCTCAATAACTTTCAATGCGAACTTGCGCTGGGTTTCTTTATCGTCCAATTTAATCGAACCGGTTTGCACCGCGCCAAGGAGCGCACCTTTTTGAACTAGCTGACCGGGCTTTATAAAGACTTGTTCCAATGAACCGTCAACATGTGTTTTAACGGTCACGACAGGTGTAAGATTACGTATCTGTACCCAACCTCGTTTTGAAAAGTGAATTGGCGCAGCATAAAAAAATATTGCCAGTATAACAGCCGTAGCTACACTTAAAATTGCCGCTGTAAATAATAACAGAGTTGACTGAAAGTATTGTAAGAATGTTAATTTCTTTTGCTCGGCGGCAATGAAATCTGCAAGGCCCTTCCGGGTTAATGGTAAAGCTCCCAAACCTGATTTATAGGCGTTATTTCTGGGCATTTAGCTAACTGCCATTTCTGTGGCATTTCCACCTGCTTTCATGTTTTGGAAATCAATAGTGATTTGGCGGTACCCGGCCTTTAATTTCTGCTCGAAACTATCGGCGTTGGATAAAATACGGGCCTCTTCTTTATCCTCTAATTCTTCAGTCTGCGAAGCATCGGTGTGAACCCCCAGCAGTTCCCCTTTGTCGTGTAGGGAAATTGTAACTGAATTAACACCGACCTTTAAATCAAAAATACTGTTTTCATCCTGCTCACCAAAGCTGTTTCGAGGTGCTAAAAATAATAAATCATTTGCCGCAAGTTTCACACGCTCACGTAAAGCATAAGGCAGGCTTTGTCCCAGTTGCGCTTCCAACCAAAGTTTTAGTCGAAACGCATCTCTTTTGGTTGGTTTGAATGAGACGCGCACCCATCTTTCATGGTGTCGCGCCAAAACTTCGCCCACAGGGCCGCGGTCTGTCACCTCTCCGCGATCCAGTTTGACAACCTCATCTGCGGCGGTCATCAGGTAATCATCATCAGTTGCAAGCAACACAACCTTACCTTCCGTTTTGGCTTGTAGAATTAATGCCAGCAGTGCTGCTTTAGAAGCCTTGTCCAGAAATAATTCAGGCGAGTCGCAGATCAAAATTGCAGGGTCCATATAAAATGCCCGGGCAATTGACACAATTTGACCCTGAGCAGTGTAATTATTCTCCAACCTATCGTTTAATAAGTCATCATCGCGAAACACATCTTCATAAGGGTCAAGTTGCATTATTAAATCCAATGCGGATAGCTCATCCGCTTGTGGATCAAAGCCGGTTACGTTTTGAATAATGGAACCCGGTAAATTAATCGGGCTGGAAGGTATATATCCGATCGACCAGGAACTTGGCCCGTGTCGATCTAATTTCTTGCCACAAAATTCAATGCTTCCGCTTTGGAATTGCCCGGTCGCAATTGATTTTAGAATTCTGGACTTGCCACATCCAGACGGACCTATGAATGCCAGACATAGCCCGGGAAATACATCACCCGAAAATGCGGTAAACCCATCCGCTTTAAGTGCATCAATTGACAGTATACCTGCATGGCCAACGGGGTTTGAGGCTCTACTATTTGCATTTTCTCTGACTGACAGGATTTTTTCTAATTGGTCTATGTCATGTCTTGGTGTGCGCAATGATTGAACTTGATAGCATCGAATGAAAACCTCTAGATTTAGTTGATTTATGAATATTGTTGCAATCACCGTTCCCAAAGAAATGTTGGTTTCAATACTAAGCCAGGCAGCGACAAGCAAAACAACAACAAAAGTCATGCGTCTCAGAAGACTTGTGGTTAACCATTGACCAAGCGTTTGAAAGTCAAGACGCTGTACCGATGGAAATTGACCCTGTGCCGCCATTTCATAAAACGCAGGTCCCAGCCCGCATGCATCAATTTTCTCGACTTCAAAATCTGGAAGTTCTGCATCCTGATACCGCTCTTTTTGCAATGGTTTTCTAAATTTCCATGCAATAAACAAAATTAGTGCCCCAACAATTGATGGAACCGCAAGAAAGGGATGAATGAATCCGACTAAAAACGCCCAAAACAAAGCAAAGCAGGAGTCTTGGAAAAAATAACACCGCGCACATTCACAACATAACGTTGTAGTGCTTTCATACGCATCAGTTCAATCAGACAGACAGATACAACAGTTGTGGCGCCCAGAAATAAGAATTTCACCAGCGCATCACTGCTGCCGGACGGTATAACTCTATCAACAATTATTAAGGCAATTGCCGGCAAGCCAACGAGTAAGAAGCTTGTAAGGAATCCCAAGATGCCTGATGCCAGCCGCATCCACGTTGGTAAATCCTGGCTCCATTTAGTATTATCTGAAATACTACGAACATCACTGTTTTGGGTAATTGCGTTGGGGACTGCTGTATTTTGCAGCATTTCATTTCTCCTGATTTACTCTCGGGGTTAGTGCCAATTTGATAGGGAATTACGTTCAATCTTGCTTGCCTTCCTGCATGATCTTGTTGACGTAGTCAGAGAGGGAAATGAATCCTTCTGACTGCGTGGCAACAGGCTGCACTGGTTTTTCTTGGCTGTTCAGTTCTTCAAGCAATCGTTCAACAATATTTTTCTTTACCGTTACTTCTCCAGTTGCGGATGGAGTTTGGATAGCTGATTGGGTAGGATCATTTTGTTGTGGCTGTTTTAAAATGCTCTCAATAACAAGATTTCGTAGCCTTTCTTCTTCCGATATAACTACACTGGCACCACCCGGTTCTTCCCAGGCATTCTTAGCGCTTTCATCTATACCTTGATAAGTTTGTGATACAGGTCTGTTTCGTCTTGCTGTATCAACACCGACAGATCGTATTTCATGCGCCAGGTGTAAAGTCAGATTGTCAATCTTCGTTTCTAGATCGCGTATAGATTGGTTCAATATTTCCAACTTTCGTCCGATACCAGCTGATACGTCTTGCGTATTCATCGCCACTGCTTGATCCGAGGTTTTCAATTGATAATTTTGCGACGGTATTTGTTCAAATCTGTTTATATCTGCAGATAAATTGCGCCCCTGTGCTCCTTGCGCGAAAATGTTTGCCGAAGCTTCGTAGTCATTTATTCCAAGTGCCTGAGATGCCCGTGTGGTAAATTGTGTATTTCTATTTGGCAGAATTCCTGCATTTTGATTGAAACTCCGGCGTGCATCTACACGCAGGTTTTGAAAATTGGACCGATTGGATGTGGACTGTACATTGTTACTGGTATCAACCCATGTATCAGGCAAGGTTAATCCGCTATTTTGTTGGCCGGTTTGTTGACTGGGTGTAGGCCAACTTCTTGGAAATACAAAAGAAGCCTGATTTTGGGCAACCCACCGTAGATATGTCACAGTTGCAGCGAACCCGGAAAGCGAAAGGGTTTGAAGTGTTTCCAGTTCACGACGTATAATCAAATTGCCATCTGTTGATAAAAGCGTTTCAAGCCTTTGATCAATCGGCCCCAAAATCGAATTTGGTAAAGGCAATTCATTCTTGCGGTCAGAGATGAAGAACGTATCGGCCGGTGTTACCCCTGAAATGCGGATCTGTGGCCGCCCCTGTGCTGTCAACCCGATTTCCAAGCCGTTTTTTTGTGCTATGCATAGCGTTGTTGCATTCTGGCATCGAACTTCAAAAACATCGTCATCTAATCGCGGGCTTGTGCTGAACCTTGCATAGCCGTCCGGATCAAAGCGAAAATATACGCCTTCGACAAAACCTTCCTGAAATGTCGGCCATCCAAATGACCCCCGTATGGTTTGCTCTCCCTCCCGAGCCCCAATGGCAAATGGTATAGATGTATCAAGGATTGCGGTCGCCGTTTCTGTGTTTTCAACGCTTATATCCTGTGCCGATGCAGGGCTCATAAAGGGCAATAAACACATCAACAGTGCCGCGGTACTGGTGCATGATAAAATCTTCATTGGGTTTCCTTTGTTTGGGCAGGGTGTCGATAAGCAGGTAGCCAGTCAGATTTTTGTGGGGGGTCCGGAAGGCCGTGCTCTATGCGCAAATCGCGATCACGAAACTGGGTGAACCAGACTTCTGAAGTGGCATTCGATGCGGTCAGAATGCGGCCCTGAACCTTGTGCAGTAACGTTGCAAGTAAGATGCCGTTATTATTGGCCGTTTGGATTTCGATATATCCATTCCCGCCCTCATACAGGCCTTCATAAAAACCTCTTTCGGGGTTAAATAATTCGATGACGGCCTCATAGAGAATGTCGGTATATGGCGTATCCCACAGTGCCCACAGCCCAAATGCCGCTTTTGTGGCTACCGCTGCATGCTCAGGTGCATAATCACCTCTTGGTGTGACTGTGTTCCATGGGTAACCGTCCGAGAAAATTGTATCATAGGTGAAATAGGGTGGCCCCTTAACATTGTGTTCGGAACGCGCGGTCATATATCCTACTATTTCAAATCTGTTTTGTTGTACCTGATAAATGCGATCCGCAAATTCGGCGCGCCAACCGTCCGTATGTACTTGATTATTCGATGTATCATCATGCGGCAGATCCCAATCTAATTCCAACCCGTCCAATAGGTAACTTTCCGTCACAACATAGTTCTGAGAGTGAAAAATGCGCGGATCCCGACCGTCATAAGGGACGCGCACGTCAAAGATATTCGTTGTTAAATATGGCTCGGCACGATGTGCAAAATATGGTTTGAAACCCCATAGTACAAAGCCTTTGGCGGCGTATTCTTCATACCCCAACCGGCCTTCTTGTGAATAAACCGTCTCCTTGGTTTCTTTATCCACAGAAGCGCCATATAAAACACCGTCTGCATCAACGACATTAGAAAAATCCCAGCGTAAAAGCATATGGTCTATTGTGTTTGCCAGATACGGGTATCTGTTTCGACAGATGCGCATCCACACAAGAAAACGCCCAATGTCCAATGCCGAATATCCGATTTCGCCTGACTTATTTGTATAGTCTACCTGCGCCCCGGTTTTCGTATGGTAAACTTTATTGGGCATCTCGTTTCGAAATAACTTCAGATTGCGCAATGTTGTAAGCAACTTAAGTATGCGCTTATCAAACTCTGGTTTTTCAATAAGGCACAACTCAAACGCAGAAACCAGACCGCTGACATATGATGCTGTATCCCACAGTGTTGTTGAGGGGTATCCGCCAACTGAATTTGCCAAGCCGGTAGTTTCCTGGGTGAATTTTTCAAAATAACCCCATGCAACATTTGCGGCAGCTATTTCCCGTTCATTCAGAAAACCCCGGCGTTCTTTGTATCTGCGAACATAGGAATTATCTTTTTGGTATCCCGCTTGCATTGGGACATTTAAATCTTCAAGCGTATCAAAATAATTTTCCGGCATTTCACACATTCTGGGGGGCGCAAACCGCTTGGGTTTGCCGGTAACCGTAGCCATCGTTTCAACAGGGATCGCACCGCGCATTAGGCTTGGCAATTGTTGTAAATTTGTTTCGGACTGCTGCGATAAAACCGTAACCTCCATATCGAAATTTGCAGGGTCGTATATTTTTTCGCTGGCTAAAAAATCTTCGCCCGTCCCGGTACCTAATGATAATTGTTGGCGGGCGTTAATTTTATCTGCATTGTCTTGAAGATCTTTTTCCCTTTGGGCGCGTGCTTTTTCCTGTGCAATATTCCCAACGACAGTTTTGCCCACGGCCTCACCCAGAATAAGCACTGCTGCAAGAAATCCGCAGATAACCAAAATGACCCCTATACCAATTGCAAATTTTCGAATTTCCAAATTTATAGATAACAATATTACATCCAATCACGGGTGCTAAAGAAGCATTTCTGAATATATGTCTAAGTGGATTCAGTAAATTTCGTGATAACTGCCAAGAGTCTTTCACTAAAACTTTCTGTAGTTTTATTGAAAATTCAGAACCAAACGATTCATATTCGCTATGCGGTGAAACGTGAAGGATGTGGTAATTTCCCTGATCAAGAACCAGCCAAACCCGCCTTCAGGAAGGTGTTCAATATCGCATGTATCTTGCAATGGCGTTTGCGCGGCAACGGGCGGTGTGAATTCAATACCATTGTCGCTGATTTCGACGACTATAATATCGTCTTGCATGTCGATACAAACAACGGCATTGCCAGAGTTTTCGCAGGAAAAGCCATGTTCTATGACGTTGTTCAGCGCTTCTGCCAAAACAATCTGTATATCCGTAATTTTTGAACTGCAGACGTTTTCTTGCGCCAACCATTTTTTGGCTTCATCCAACATGACCGATACTGAGGCCTGGCAATTCATTATACTACTGTGGAATTTTTGATCATTTGGCATCTGATTTCTATGAATACTCACATTCATTTATGATAAAGAACCTTCCATATTTTGCGCTTCCAGAAGTGCATCTTCAACACAATTATGGACACGGAAAACCTCATCCATACGGGTGAGTTTGAATACTTTTTCAACCATAGGCGTCAACCCGGTGATCTCTAATTTTTTTTCGGCACCCATGTACTTCATGACGGAAACCAATGCGCCCAGACCAGAACTATCCATAAATTCAATATTTGTCATATCCAGTAATATGTAATCTGCACCATTATCTGCAATTGCACGTATACCCTCTTTGAATTGGATGGCATGCGCTGCATCAAGACGCGCCTCTGATAATAGCAGATGTGTGATCACCCCGTTTTGTGTTGTTTCAAAGTTCATCATTTACTCCTGTAACTGTTTCAGCCGATTTAGATCGTGCAAATCTTGATATTTGACTAATATTTGGAAAAGCACCCAGTCCAATTGTCCAACCAAGTCCCGGTGTTTTTGAGATTGCGGCAACAGTGATGCTCGCCATCGAAACTGCCCATGTGGCCTTTAAAAGTACAAATGCAATTGGCGATAAATCCGTTTTCCATAAGGCTATTTCCGCGATGTCCAGAAAAATTGGATGCACAAGGTAAATACCGAAACTGTAAGGAGCTAAGCGCGAAAGCCAGCTGAACCGGTTAATTTGTTGACATGACATAAACAGGAAGAATAAAATAACCGGCATTAAAAAATCAGCCCAAAACCCGGGTGCATAATTATACTGCCAATTTCCGAACTGTATAACACGAAAGCTATAAACCAGCTTTAACAGGTATAAAAAAACACCCGTAAACAGGATCATGTTAAAATATGGGTAAAGTCCGCCTTTGGTTCCGATGTGTTTATAAATACCCAATCCCGCAGCTGCAACAAAACCATAGCCAAGGTAGGTCAGTATTTTTACGAACCGTACTAAATAGTCAGTCGCAGGGATGATGTTTGCGTGTGCCCACAACCAGACATCAACCTCGTGTTTTACAAACAGGCACAGAAAAACCAATGCGCCGATCCATGGTTTTTCAATTGCGATTCTGCACACCGGATAGAACAGTATCAGGCCAAATAATGTTGGCAGGAAATGCATGTGATACTGTACATCCCCCAAGAAAATGTACCCGAGCCAACTTAAAGGATTGGAAAGTTGCGCCCATATTGCGTCTTCATAGCCAAAAAAATGTGCTTTCAGCAGGCGGTAAAACGCATAGAAAACGACCCAGAAAAGGAATGGTCGCAAAAGTCTTTTGCTTTGTTCAATAATTACGCTGCCATACCCGCGTGGACGGGCGTCAAGTGACATGAACAATAAGAATAGGGAAATGATGATAAATAGCTCTGTACGCGCCAGATACATGATCGAACGAAACATCACCGGGCCTGTCCGTTCCCAGGTGCTGAAATCCGGGAAAGGTTGCCCGTTTATGTCTGATGATGCGTGCAGTCCGACCATTGATACCCCTGCGATCAGACGTAAACCGTCAATCCACACCATTCTGTCTTTTGTCATTGAATCACGTAATCCTTTAAAGTTTCAGAATTACTGACACAGGTTTCCTAGCAAATTCTTACCATATAAAATTGAATCTACATTTGCAGCGCAGGTTACCAAATCTTCACTGATTTTGCTTATCCAACAAGTAACCGGAGGATTGCAGGAATGAAAACAGTCTATATCGCCGCCATATTTATTTTGGCTTTTCATGCCGCTGGACAAGGTCAGGCGCAGGTAAAATTGCCATTGGATGCCGGGAATTGTGCGATTTTCAATGCTCTCAATCCTGACAACACACTATATTGTACACAAAATACGTTTCTGGGTGCACCGCGCGGTTTGATCGTAACGCTGGGTGGTTTGGTCACAACGCCGGATACGCAACAGGTTACGGCCCAGCTTCCGATATCAAACGAAAATATGACCATTATCAAACGGCCGAATGCGTTGAAAATTGATCATAAAGCCGCGCGGTCTGAAACGGGTTATTATATTCATTTTGCATTTGATTCAGATACGCTTGAAAAAGCATATCGCGATCATCTTGATCGGTTGGTACTTGTCTTAAATACGGTATCTATGAAGGCTAGCTGTGTTAAAATAACGGGCCACACGGATACTATTGGTGATGCGCAATATAATTTAGATCTGTCCCGACGCCGCTCGCAATCAGTGTACGGGTATTTAAGTCGTCTTGATGAAATTGACATTAACAGATTTACCATTGAGGCGTTGGGTGAAAGCCAGCCACTTCCTGATAAAACGGGCATAAGCCCCTATAACAGACGTGTTGAATTTTCATCAAAGCCCACGGCCGGCAATTGCAAGTCCCAAAGCTGAATGCGTTTCTGGCTGCATAGGGTCTGGTTTATACTATGGTTTATTCTGCCATGGGTCTGCCCGCATATTTCATATGCACAAGGGATCGAGAAAAAAATAGCATTGGTGATTGGCAATACTGAATACACAAAGCTACCCAGATTACGAAATGCATCAAGGGATGCATTTTCAGTTGCGCGGGCTTTATCGAAAAAAGGCTTCACGGTATTTTTTGCCAAGGATGTAACTGCAATCAAGTTGAAAGAAATTATAACCTTCGTATCCGCGCGGGCGGAAAATGCGGATCAAATTATCATTTATTATGCAGGGCATAATGAAATTCATAACGGCACCACACATTTGATGCCGATCAATACTACAGGCAGTTCACCGAACGCTCATAATCAGTCTCTTTCCATTCCGGAGTTATTGGATGCGTTTGATATTCCATTCGCGGAAAAAGCATTTATCCTGGACACCTGTCTTCAAGACCCGCCTGACACATATGGATCCGGTGCAGAAACCCTTTCTTTACCCAAGGCCCTTGGCATGGAAACACTTTTGGTTTTTGCAACCTCATTCGGTCAAGCTGCTTATGACGGGGTAGGGGATCATAGTATCTTTACCGGTGCTTTACTGGATTACATGGCGGAAGATAAATTTAATATTCAAAACGCAGTTCAATCGGCTCGAAGGGACGTCATTCAAGCCTCTCGTGCCAGTCAAGTCCCTGTCAGTCTATCTACGTTAACGCATCCCTTTATATTGGATGCATATGCTTCCTATTCAGCAACCGCCGCATCGCAAAATAACCTTATCCAAACCTACTCTAGCTCCGGGTATGCGGGCAAACCGTTGTTGGATATTATCTCATCGGGGATAAATCCGACAGGTTTTTAAGGGTTCAATTAGGTAAAATTGAAAAAATCCATACACGATTTATTTTGCGCATGGTTTGAAAAAACATTAGAAAAATTGACGTAGATACAACAATTAGGTGAAAATAGGTGTTTTTTATCTAAATATTGTAGTTTTTCGCCTATTTTATAGCTGTCTTTTGTTGAAACTTTCTTAAAAATCGAGTTTATTTACCGCAGGCTTCACAAAACGAAGCAACTATCTAACAGGAGCAGTGACATGTCACAAAAACCAATGACA
>JAJFHY010000029.1 GCA_021775375.1 Amylibacter sp.
GACAAGTTGAAACTGGTTCCGGGCCATTGCGACCCGACCTGTAACGTACACGATTGGTATGTCGGTGTACGGGGCGGCAAAGTCGAAACCCTGTGGCCTGTGTCTGCTCGTGGCAAAGCTTACTAACCAAAAATATAGAAGAGAAATCAAATGATCATAGTTCCAGAAAAAGAAATAGCCGCATTGATGACACGCGAAGCGTCGTTTGCGGCTGTTGAAGAGGTATTTGCCTCTATGTCAAAACGAACCGCATATAATTTCCCCGTTATCCGCGAAGCCATCGGCCATGCTGATGCGCTATACGGTTTCAAATCGGGTTTTGACCGCGCAGCATTGAACTTGGGATTAAAGTCGGGTGGCTATTGGCCCGGCAATGCGGCCAAAGGGCTGACCAATCACCAATCCGCGATTATGTTGTTTGACGCGGATACCGGCAAACTACGCTCAGTTGTGGGCGGCAATCTGTTGACCGCGTTGCGTACGGCCTCTGCTGCCGCTGTTTCGGTTGCACATCTTGCGCGTAAAGATGCCAAAGTACTGGGTATTGTCGGTGCTGGCCACCAAGCCACATTCCAGATGCAGGCGGTAGCAGAACAGCGCGACTTTGAACGTGTTGTGGCATGGAACCGCACGCCCGAAAAATTGGCATCCCTTGCCAAGAAAGCCGCTGAGATCGGCCTGCCGTTTGAAGCGGTTAGCCTGGATGAATTAGGCGCACAATCGGATGTGATTGTCACTATTACCTCTAGCTTTGACGCGATCCTGAAGGATACACAGGTAAAAGCAGGCACGCATATCGCCTGTATGGGCACTGATACCAAAGGCAAGCAAGAGGTCGATGCAGCACTTGTAGCGCGCGCCACAGTTTTCACCGACGAGATCGCGCAATCGATTACCATCGGCGAATGCCAACATGCGATTGCGGATGGTTTAATCCAACAATCCGATATTGCCGAATTGGGCGCGGTGATCAATGGCGATCATATGGGGCGCACATCACCCGAAGAAGTGACATTGTTCGATGGCACAGGCGTAGGGTTGCAAGACTTGGCCGTAGCTTCGGCCGTTGTTGACCTTGCCATAGAAAAAGGCGTTGCAATGGATGTTGATTTTTAGGTTTCCAAAGTAAGTCATTCAGATAAATACAGGCAATCAGGGGCTGGGTTTATAGCCTGAAACATGAAATATTCTGCAAGGACCTTTGTTGGTCCGGCTATGTGTTTTCAAGCTTATCAAATGGAGTTGTCCCATGACTAGGAAATTGCTGCGCGGTCGGGTTTTAAGCTTTCGAGCCGAGCCGCAAACCCCTGACGATACGCAATCCTTTGATTATATCGAGGATGGTGCTCTGATCATATCGGGTGGTAAAATCGAAGCCGTCGGCCCCTATGCCAACTTGCGTTTGCAAGCAAATGGCGCAAAAGAAGTCGACCATCGCCCGCATATTTTAATGGCAGGCTTTATCGATACGCATATCCATTTCCCACAAGTACAAGTCGTGGCCTCTTGGGCCGAACAATTACTCGATTGGCTCAACACCTACACTTTCCCCGAAGAAACCCGCTATGCGGATGCCGCCCACGCTAGGGCGATGGCATCAAGGTTTTACGACCAACTACTGGATCACGGCACCACAACCGCGATGGCATATTGCTCGGTTCACAAAACATCGGCAGAGGCCTATTTTGAAGAGGCCGCCAAGCGCAATATGTGCATGATCGGCGGCAAGGTTCTGATGGATAGAAATGCCCCTGACGGGTTGTTGGATACACCGCAATCCGGCTATGATGACAGCAAAGCCCTGATTGAAAAATGGCATGGTGTGGGCCGCGCTCATTACGCGATTACACCACGCTTTGCGATCACGTCCACGCCCGAGCAAATGGAAATGGCAGGGGTCTTGGCCGCTGAACATCGGACATGTTTCGTGCAGACCCACCTGTCCGAAAACCACGACGAAATTGCATATACGGCGGAACTATACCCGCAAGCCCGCGATTATCTGGATGTTTATGAAAGTCACGGTTTGTTGGGCCCGAAAATGTTTCTCGGCCACTCGATCCATCTAAAAGACCGCGAGATCGGCGTGATTGCCGAAACCGGATCGCATCCGGTATTTTGCCCTACATCCAACCTGTTTCTGGGAAGCGGTTTGTTCGATGACGCCAAGTTGCGCAAGCATGGTATCGTCAATGCCATTGCCACGGACATAGGCGGCGGCACCAGTTATTCCATGCTGCAAACCTTGAATGAAGGCTATAAGATCCTGCAGCTGCAACGGCAAAGAATGCATGCATTTCGCGCGTTTTACTGGATCACTCGCGGTAACGCTGTGACACTTGGATTACAGGATAAGATCGGCACGCTGGATGAGGGAAGTGATGCGGACATTGTTGTGTTGAATAGCTCCGCGACGCCGGCAATGGCCCTGCGGGCTGAACGGATCACGACTTTGGCGGAAGAGTTGTTCTTGATGCAAATCATGGGTGATGATCGCACTATT
Organism: Amylibacter sp.; assembly: GCA_021775375.1. Lineage (GTDB taxonomy): Bacteria > Pseudomonadota > Alphaproteobacteria > Rhodobacterales > Rhodobacteraceae > Amylibacter. The sequence continues at coordinate 2,504 of JAJFHY010000029.1, forward strand.
GCGCAGACTTATGTGGCAGGTGTTGCACAAAAGAAAAAGGCAGTGATTTAGCCAATTTCAATTTGGTAAGGTGTATCGAAATAATATTCCTCCAGATTATTACCCTCACCGATCCTGTCGATAACGGCAAAAACTCCGGGTTTATTCAAAGGGGTCAGAACCCCGTGCCATGTCCCTTTATGAAGATTGATCGCTTGGCCTTTGTCGCTGATAAAGGCTAGTGGATTTGTGGGAACGCCAGCTTTATCGCTGGCCACAATGATTAAAAACGGATGTTGGCTCATGGGAATAAAGGCCTGACTGCCCATCGGGTGGCGTTCCACCATGTCCAACTGATATGGCAAAGAACGGGTTTTGGATCGAAAAATGCTAATGCCTGCACGCCCATTCCCGAAATCCAGTTTGGCACGGTCATGGAAGCGTTCGCACATGTCCTGATTGATCTGCATGGTCGGGTCACCAGCCGCTTCCAAAACATCCCCGAACGGCGCGAATGCACCTGCAGTCAGGGGTTGTGTCAGGACCACGGTCACTTTGCCCCGCCCAGATCAAACGACATATGACGGTTTACGTCCTTATATAATAGATAGCGAAATGGTTCAGGCCCTGCGGCCACACAAGCCTGCGGGCAAAATGCGCGCAGCCACATATAATCACCTGCTTCGACCTCGACCCAGTCTTGGTTCAGGTGATAAACCGCTTTGCCCTGCAACACATATAGCCCGTGTTCCATCACATGGGTTTCGGCAAATGGAATGGAGCCGCCCGGTTGAAAAGTCACAATCGTGACATGCATATCATGGCGCAGATCAGCAGGATCTACGAACCGCGTTGTTGCCCAAGCGCCTTTCGTGTCGGGCATAGCCGTAGGGGCGACATCTTGATCGGAGGTCACAAAGGGCAATGGCATATCTACGCCTTCTGCTGCCTGATAACGTTTTCTGATCCAGTGGAAAGTCACCGCTTTATCGGACGTGTTTTTGAGCGTCCAATTGTAGTCAGGGGGCACGAAAGCATATCCACCCTCTGTAAGAATATGCAGCTTGCCCTCAATTGTTAACTCCAACGTACCATTGACTACAAAAAGAACACTTTCAGCGGTTGGATCAGCTTCGGGTTTTTCACTACCCCCGTTAGGAGCCACTTCTGCGATATAGTGTGAAAATGTCTCGGCAAAACCGCTTAAAGGCCGCGCAATAACCCAGAACCGCGCATCATTCCAATGCGGCAGATAGCTCATGACAATATCGGTCATCACCCCTTTGGGAATGATCGCATATGCATCCTTTAGAACCGCGCGATCTGTCATAATTTTGTCTTGCGTGGGCAAGCCGCCCGTAGGGGTATAATAGTTTGTGGCTGTTTTGATGTGATCTTTCAAATGCTTGTCTTTCATGGTAAAATCTCCGTTAACCGCAGTAGCGCAATCCGTTCCACCTGACAGCAAGCGGCTGTGAGTTCCGTGTCTTTATCGTTGTTGATGCGGGTCTTGAATGCTTGTAATATCTGGTCTTTGTTCAGACCTTTAACTGCGATGATAAAAGGAAAACCGAACTTTTTTATATAGTCCGAATTCAAAGTTTGAAATGTTTCCCGCTCCGCATCCGTCAACGCATCAAGCCCTGCGCTTGCCTGCTCGGATGTTGACTCTTTCGTCAGTTTTTGCGCTGCCGCCAACTTGCCCGCCAAATCAGGGTGGGCGGTCAGAACTTTCAAACGTGCGGCATCATCCGCCCGCCTGAAAACGCGACACAGGGCAGAGTGCAAACCGACGCTCGTATCGTGTGCTGCCCCAAGTTCACCTTCCCAAGCGCCCTCGGCTATCCAAGGCGAGTGTTCAAAAATCCCACCAAAGGCAGATACAAAATCATCTTTGGCCATCACTGAAGGCATAGTTTGGCCTGTGGGGGCAGGGTGATGTTCATGCCAATGATTGGCTATCTCGATACGCTTGGCAAACCAGACATCTACGTGGCTTTGAGCATATTCCATAAAACGTTTCAGCGATTGAATACGCCCGGGCCGCCCGATCAGGCGGCAGTGCAATCCGATGGACAACATTTTAGGCGTTCCCTCGCAACCTTCTTCGTAAAGCGCATCAAAACTGTCTTTTAGATAAGTGTAAAACTGATCGCCCGAATTGAACCCCTGCGGTGAGGCAAAGCGCATATCGTTGCTGTCCAGCGTATAGGGAATGACCAATTGTTGTTTGCCGCTATGCGTATACCAATAGGGCAGATCATCGGCGTAGCTGTCCGACACATAATCAAAGCCGCCTTCCTCGGTTACCAGATCAACAGTGTTGACCGAACACCGACCTGTGTACCAACCACGCGGGCGGCTGCCCGTCACTTGCGCGTGGATGCGAATGGCTTCTTCTATATGCTCGCGCTCATCCTCTTTGGTATAGTCCTTATACTCGATCCATTTCAGCCCGTGGCTGGCAATTTCCCAACCCGCGTCTTGCATCGCGGCGACTTGTGCAGGTGAGCGCTCCAATGCGGTTGCAACACCGTAAACCGTGGCGGGAATGTCCATCTTGGTGAACAAACGGTGCAAACGCCAAAAACCGGCACGTGCCCCGTATTCATAAATCGATTCCATATTCCAATGGCGCTGTCCGGGCCATTGCGCTGCACCCACGATTTCCGACAGAAAACCTTCTGACGCCGCATCACCATGCAAAACGCAGTTTTCACCGCCTTCTTCGTAATTAATGACAAACTGCACGGCAATCTTGGCCTTATTCGGCCAGTTGACCAGTGGCGGCGTTTGGCCGACCCCATGCATATCGCGTGGATAACGGTTCACAGGAATATTCCCTTTGTTCTGTCTTCCGTAATTACCAGAATCCTGAAAATTCACTATGTTTATTTTTTTGAAAGTCTTTTTTGTATTCTGCAATTTCATGTTGTGTAATATTACGCGAAACAGAGGGACGAAGGAGTTAAGTTATGAGAAATCCAATAGGGTACCTGACTACTCACGTTCTAGATACAAGTCTGGGCGTGCCGGCGGAAGGATTGCAAATTGACCTCTATTTTTACGAGGGCGAAACACGCAAACACATACGTTCAATGAAAACCAACAGTGACGGGCGTACCGATGGTCCTATTTTGCCATGTGAGGATTTCAAAATAGGTGTGTATGAACTTGTCTTTCAAGCTGCCGATTATTTGAAACATACAGCTCCAGCTCAAGAAACACCGTTTTTTCTGGCTGATATCCCCATTCGTTTCGGAATGAATGATCCGGATACACACTACCATGTACCGCTTCTACTATCGCCCTTTGGTTATTCGACTTACCGGGGCAGTTAAGCCAGTTTTTCCAACTCGCCTTTGCAATGGGCTACCATATAATCAATGAATAATCTGACTTTGGGATCTTGGTGTTTCTTATGTGGATATAAGCAGCCCAGAAAAACTGAACTTGGCGGCGTTTCTTGGGCAACAGCAACCAGAGTACCCTTTTTCAGATACTCGGCCACTTCAAAGATCGGTTTGTTTACAATTCCGTGACCCTTTAAAGCCCAGTCTGTCAGAATGCTTCCGTCATCAGATTCGAACGGGCCGGTAATTGCAAATCGCTTGGGTCCATCGGGTGTATTCAATAGCCATTGATATTCGGGGTTACCTGGAAAGCGTAGTGTCAGGCAATCATGTTTGTCCTTTACTATATCAGCCCCGGATTTTGGCATGCCGCGTTTTTCCAAGTAATCGGGAGCTGCACATAAAACCCGCTCACATTCAGCAATAGAACGGATACGGTGGCTGGAATCCTGCGGTACGCCTAAGAAAAATGCTATATCAAGACCCTCTTCGGTCAGATCTATATGGCGATCTGAAAGGCGTAGACGGACATCTATTTCAGGGTATTTTGCTTTAAAATCAGGTACTGAAGGGGCAATAAAACGTCGACCAATACCCAACGGTGCTGCAACGAAAATCGATCCTTTTGGGCTTTGGGTATGTTCTGCAACAGTAGCTTCGGCGGCATCAATTGCGCTTAAAATACTGTTTGCCCCGTCATAAAATAAACGCCCCTGTTCTGTTGCTTGCAAGCTGCGTGTTGTGCGATTGAACAGGCGCACGCCCAAGTGATTTTCCAATTCCGCTATACGGCTAGAAGCCACAGCGGGTGACACACGTTGATCGCGTGCAGCCGCAGACATATTGCCCAATTCATAGACCCGTACAAAAATTTTTAATTGTTTGATGTAAGACATATCGGTTATCTTTTGAAACTTCCGTCGATTACCTTAGTATTTTTGAAAGTGTTCTGCAATTATTTTAATTTACCAGATAAATGTTTTGGCGCAAACTGACGCGAATATCAGGAGATACAGATGTACGATTTAGTTATCATGTCCGAATGGCTGGAATTTGCAATGCGTTGGTTGCATGTGATCACGGCTATCGCATGGATTGGATCATCCTTCTATTTTATTGCGCTTGATCTTGGCCTTAGCCAAGTTTCCAATATGCCCAAAGGGGCTCATGGTGAAGAATGGCAGGTACATGGTGGCGGGTTTTACCACATCCGAAAGTATCTGGTGGCCCCCGAAGCTATGCCAGAACATTTGACTTGGTTTAAATGGGAAAGCTATGTCACATGGCTATCGGGCTTTGGCATGATGTTCATGGTTTATTATCTGGGCGCTGATCTTTATTTGATAGACCCAAGCGTAGCTGATCTGACGGCACCTGTTGCGGTGCTCATATCCGTGGCCTCATTTATTGCAGTTTGGGTTATTTATGACTGGATATGTAAATCAAAATTTGGTGACGATAATACGCGCCTGATGATCCTGCTTTATATTCTGCTGGTTGCCATGGCTTATGGTTATACGCAAATTTTCAGCGGACGCGCGACGATGCTGCATTTGGGCGCGATTACCGGCACTGTGATGACGGGGAATGTGTTCTTTACGATTATGCCCAATCAACGTGTTGTTGTGGCCGATTTACAGGCAGGGCGCACACCTGATCCGAAATACGGAAAAATTGCCAAGCAACGCTCTACCCATAACAATTACCTGACACTACCTGTTATTTTTCTGATGTTATCAACCCATTATCCCTTGGCTTTCGCAGCTCAATACAACTGGATTATCGCAAGTCTTGTGTTTTTGATGGGGGCCACGATTAGGCATTATTTTAACACTAAACATGCAAGGCTTGGTACGCCGAACTGGACATGGCTGGTGACGGTATTTTTGTTTATTGCTGTGTCGTGGCTGTCTTCAATACAACCACCAGAAGAAGCCGAAACTGACGCAGCTGCATTGACCCCGTCACAACAAAAATTCGCCTCTGCGAATGGTTTTCAGGAAGTGCATGATATTGTTCTGGGTCGCTGTTCCATGTGTCATGCGCAAGAGCCGTTTTATGACGGAATTCATTGGGCGCCCAAAGGTGTGTTACTGGAAAATGAAGCACAAATATCCGCATATGCAAAACAGATATTCCTGCAAGCTGGCATTACCCACGCGATGCCACCTGCGAACGTTAGCTTTATGGAGCCTTATGAGCGCAAAAAGATCGCGGACTGGTACCGTTCTGTCGTAAAGCCGGTTTCTTTCGGGTCTTGATCTTATACATAATCCTGTATTGATCGGCCGCTGACATGCGACCAAACCATGTTTTCATCCCCTAACATGACAATAATCATATCGGCGGCTTGATCCGGCGTCATTGCGACATCAAGATCGCGTTCAATGCCTGCCGTTTCATACATGTTCGAGTTCACTTTGCCCGGGTAAAATCCCATAACACGCACAGCTTTGGGGGCGTATTCGACCTCTAGGCATCCGGTAAATCCGCGAATGGCCCATTTGCTTGCGGCATACACGCTAATCATTTTGCGTGTGTATAATGCACCTGTGGATACCACGTTCAGCACTGTCCCACGGCCCATTGAAACCATGTCCGGCAAAACCGCATGGGTCATCAACATTGTGCCCAGAGTATTGGTTTCAATAACATTGCGAATGTCCTTGGTCGAATGTTCGGCGAACTCACCTTCGAGCCAAATTCCCGCGTTGTTAACAAGGCCCCAAACCTCCCCATGATCCGCTTTGATACTAGCCACAACTTGTTGGATATGATCTTCGTTCGCCACATCAAGGTGATAGCCGGGAACGCCGATTTCATCTGACAGATTGGCCACCTTTTCGTGATTGCGGCCCGTGAGTATGGGGAAATACCCTGCATCTTTCAAACGTTGAACCAACGTCAGACCGATGCCGCTGGTTGCACCTGTAACAATGATAACTTTACGATCTGTGTCAGTCATTAAGTTTCCCTGACAACTTTTATGGCATAGCTGCAATTATGATGATCTCGACCTTGTATTCCGGTGTTGCAAGCTTTGCTTCACCACAAGCACGTGTCGGGGCGTTTCCGGGAGAAACCCATGCATCCCAAACACCGTTCATTTCTGCAAAATCGCTCATGTCAGCCAACCAGATCGTGGCTTGTAATATACGGGTCTTGTCGGTTCCCGCTTTTGCCAATAGGGCTTCGACCCCGTCCAGACACGCCTGTGTTTGTAGCGCCACGCTCTCGCCGGCTTTACCGACCTGACCTGCCAAGTAAATCGTGTCATTATGTATAACCATCTGACTCATGCGTTTGCCTATATCGGTGCGGGTTATATCTGCCATGCGTTTTATCCTTTTTGCGTGGAGTGAAATCTATTGGGGGAAAGTGCCAGAATTGTCTCGTTTGTCAATTCCGGTGTTTGGCCAAGACAAATCGCTGCTGTCAAAGCAGACAGGGCCGGTGCGGTTTGCACGCCGTATCCGCCTTGTCCTGCAAGCCAGAAAAAACCGTTTGTGTGCGGATCAAACCCTGCAACAGGTGTACGATCAGGCGCGAAGCTGCGCAATCCGGCCCATGAATGGGTGAGTTTTGTAACTGAAATTGTCACAGCCTGTTCAAAACGATCGATCCCTTCGGCCAAGACCATATCGTCTGCCCATGCGTCATGGGGCTCAACTGGGTCTTCATCCGCAGGAGATACCATCAATGTGCCGGCCTCGGGTTTGGCATACCAGTCCTCGGATACTGACGCAAAAAGCGGCCATTGGGAAATATCGTGACCGTCGGGCGCTGGTAACAACGCGGCTGAGCGCCGCATTGGTGTTACGCCATTGGGAACTATGCCGGCAAGGCGCGCGATGTCGTCAGCCCATGCGCCTGCTGCATTGATAACAACTGGTGCTGTAAATTCCTGATCGGTCGTTTGAACATGCCACTCCGAGCCACTGTGTGTCATGGCCACGACCTGTTGACGGGTTTCAATTTGACCGCCTTGACGGCGCAATTGGCGAATATAGCCCTGAAACAAACGATCAACATCGATGTCTTGTGCCTCACGTTCAATCAAAGCTGCGGCGATTTTATCTTTACGTAGAATTGGTACAAGCGCCACGGCTTCATCAGGGGTTAAATGTTCCAACCCGCTGGCACCCTTGGTGTAGCTTTCAAATCTATCCAGTTCGTCTTCACGCGCGATTAACAGCTCGCCCCTTGGCGATAACAAACTGCTGTCCGAAACGCCGTTGGGTTGCAGGAAAAACGGCTCGGCATTGGCATTTAACGCACGCAGTGTTGCGTTACCGTAATTACGGATGTACATGGCAGCCGAACGGCCTGTGGAATGGTACCCAAGCTGTGTTTCACGCTCTAACACGATAACGCTGGCCTGCTTGGACAGCATTGCTGCGGCACTAATACCTGCGATACCCCCGCCGATGACTATAAAATCTGCTGTTTTCATCCGTTCTTACACCTCTCGTGTATTGCCGTTTGGGGCTTTAACGTGCGAAACATACCCAATGACAAGAATTATTTTATTTAACAAACCCTTCGGCGTTCTATCGCAATTTACCGACAAAGGCACAACAGGTTCTGCACGTCAAACGTTGTCTGAATTCATTAATGTGCCCGACGTCTATGCGGCGGGGCGGCTGGACAAAGACAGTGAGGGCTTGCTGGTGCTGACCGATAACGGGAAATTGCAGGCGCGGATCAGTGATCCGAAGTTCAAGACCTCGAAAACCTACTGGGTGCAGTTGGAAGGTGAACCAACCGATGCGCAGCTGGATCAGTTGCGCGGCGGGGTGAAGCTGAAAGACGGGATGACGCGGCCTGCGGATGTGCGGCGGATGGATGAACCTGAAGGGTTGTGGCCACGCGACCCGCCTGTGCGGTTCCGCAAGTCCGTGCCCGACAGCTGGCTGGAAATCACCATTTCCGAAGGCCGCAACCGTCAGGTTCGCCGTATGACTGCCGCCGTGGGGTTACCAACGTTACGGCTGATCCGGTACAAGGTTGGGGAGTGGACGATTGAGGGGATTGAGAATGGGACGTGGACTGAAGGGTAAACTGCAACCCTACGGTCTATCGCCCCGTCGCCTATCCGGTCAGCGGGGTTTTCTTATCGTTAGGGTATGTAAGTTATAAAAGAGGCAGGCCTGCCGTTTGTAGCTATATGGCCGAACAAAGGCTTTACCCTTCGCACCTGTTCTTAACTGTTAAGTTTCGGTGGCTTCCCGTTTGGCTTGTGGCTTGCCTAGGGAAAACCCGTGAACTACTTTTGCTAGCAGGGGTGTTATACACCTGAGAAGGTTTAGGGATTGTTAGGGGTGCGTTCTGTGCTGAAGCCCGCCCTACATTACCACCGCAAACCCCAGTTGGAACTATGACATAGCCTTGCCGCATTGCGCCTATTGCTCTTGCCCTCAGAATAATTCTGATCTATACGCGCGACAGTCGTAAAGGCAGGGACGGTACAATGTCCCAACTATAGCAGAGCAGGGTCGGGAAATCTCGGCCCTTGTGTGTTTGTTGCTTTGCTTTGTTCTGTGCGATTGAAACGAAACCCAAAGACCCGTGGATATAACCGCGTGGCCCGAAAAAATGTAACGAAGGAACGATATATATGTGCGCTAAAGCGACAATGGAGGAATTCGAAGCCCTCTTAGAAGAAAGCTTCGACGTCGACACACCCGATGAGGGAAGTGTTGTCAAAGGCAAAGTCATCGCAATTGAAGCGGGTCAAGCCATCATCGACGTAGGCTATAAAATGGAAGGCCGCGTTGACATTAAAGAATTCGCAAATCCCGGACAAGCTCCTGAAATCGAAGTGGGCGACAGCGTAGAGGTTTTCCTTGAACGTGTTGAAAATGCAAACGGTGAAGCCGTTGTTTCACGCGAAAAAGCACGCCGCGAAGAAGCCTGGGATCGTCTGGAACAAGCTTACGAAAAAGAAGAGCGCGTTGAAGGTGCTATCTTTGGTCGTGTCAAAGGCGGCTTTACTGTTGATCTGGGCGGAGCTGTTGCGTTCTTGCCGGGCTCACAGGTTGATGTACGTCCCGTACGCGACGCTGGCCCGTTGATGGGTATGGCGCAGCCGTTCATCGTTTTGAAAATGGATCGCCGTCGTGGTAACATCGTTGTTTCCCGTCGTGCTATCCTGGAAGAGAGCCGCGCTGAACAACGTGCAGAGATTGTTGGCAATCTGGCAGAAGGCGATGCAGTTGACGGTGTTGTTAAAAACATCACTGAATACGGTGCGTTCGTTGATCTGGGCGGTGTTGACGGCTTGTTGCACGTCACAGACATGGCATGGCGCCGTGTAAACCACCCATCCGAGATTTTGACGATTGGCGAGACCATCAAAGTTCAAATCATCAAAATCAACAAAGAAACTCACCGTATCTCATTGGGTATGAAACAGTTACAAGAAGACCCATGGTCCGATGTGGCTGCACGCTTCCCACTGGAATCAGTGCATATGGGCCGTGTTACAAACATTACTGACTACGGTGCATTTGTTGAGCTTGAATCAGGTGTTGAAGGTTTGGTTCACGTATCAGAGATGTCTTGGACCAAGAAAAACATCCACCCGGGCAAAATTGTTTCAACGTCTGAAGAAGTTGAAGTTATGGTTCTGGAAATCGATCAAGAGAAACGCCGTGTTTCCCTTGGCCTGAAACAAACTCAAGGCAATCCATGGGAAGGCTTTGCGAAAAACTTCCCGATCGACACCAAAGTTGAAGGTGAAGTTAAGAACATCACCGAGTTTGGTTTGTTTGTCGGCCTTGAAGGTGACATCGACGGTATGGTTCACTTGTCTGATCTGGACTGGAACCGTTCTGGCGAAGATGCGATCCAGGA
>JAJFHY010000030.1 GCA_021775375.1 Amylibacter sp.
CTAACTACGCCTACGTTCCATCCATTGCGACAAGCGATCATGGATATCTTGGCTAAGTGCATCATTATCAATTTCATCTATCGCTTCACTTAAAAACGCTAAAATCAACATATCTTGCGCCTGCGCTTTGGGAACACCACGTGTCAACATATAAAACAAAGCATTCTCATCAATTGCCCCCACCGTTGATCCATGTGAACAAATCACATCATCGGCGTAAATTTCAAGTTCCGGTTTAGCAAAGAAGTTACTGTTATCATCCAATAGCAATCCTTGTGAGATTTGATAGCCATCCGTCTTTTGCGCACCATTCTTTACTAAGATCTTGCCCTGAAACACACCGGTTGCACCATTACGCAGCACTTTTTTGAAAACCTGACGACTTTCGCAGTTTAATGCGTCATGTGTCACAAAAACTGTGTCGTCATGGTGAAATCCGGGGCCATCACCTGCAGATGCGCCACCAATCGTGGCTTTTGCATCATCACCGGTAAACTCCAAAACACATTCATTGCGTATCAACACGCCATTTACCGTCATGGTAAACGATCTAAATATGCTTTCCGCCCCTAAGCGACCAAACAGATGTGTCGCAGTGCGCCGTTCGTGATCGCGCCCTTGCGTGCGGACATGATGAAACTCTGCCCCATCAGCTACATCTACTTCCATTACAGAATTAAACCGTGCAGCCCCTGGCCCATTTTCCAATACCGTCAATGACGCGCCGGCATCCACCTTTATTACGTGATGCACCATTGCATCTGAATTTTCGGATGTATGTAAATACTGCATGGAAATTGGCATGGGGGAATTGCCCGTAGCCCGAATAACAAATCCTTCTTGTGCAACGGCTGTATTCAAAGCAGCAAGTGGGCGATTAACAGGGGTCTGTCCATTGGCCTCGAGTACGCCAAACATATCTTTGGCCCAATGAATGTCTTTTGACAAAGCCTCTGACAAAGTTTCAATTTCGACACCTGCCAATGTTAAATCATCAGATTGTTCCGCATCAAAGACGCCATCAATAAAAACCATTTTTAACCGGTCAATACTGGTAAACATTGGCATTTCATCGGCATCGAACAATCCAGCGGTCGGTGCCGGTAATGCAGTTAATCCTGCCGGGTTCGTGTACTTCCAGTATTCATCACGTTTTACCGGCGCACCCATACGGCGCAGATTGGTTGAGGCGGCATTGCGTGCATCCATCGCCCACTTCGCCCCTACGGGTGCTTTATAGGCCGCCAGTAGTGCATCACATATGTCATACTTCGGATTTGTCACAGCCATTTTCAGGCCACCTCTGCCAAAAGATCGGCATAACCGTTGTTTTCAACTTCCAATGCCAATTCGGGACCACCGGATTTGATAATTTTACCGTCAGCCATAATGTGTACCACGTCAGGTTTGATGTGATCCAACAAGCGTTGGTAATGTGTGATCACAAGAAATGACCGTTTGCCATCACGCAATGCATTCACACCTTCGGCCACTAACTTCATTGCATCCACGTCCAGACCACTATCGGTTTCATCCAAAACACACATCTTTGGTTCCAGCATGGCCATTTGCAAAATTTCGTTGCGCTTTTTCTCACCGCCGGAAAAACCCACATTAACCGGGCGCTTTAACATATCTGCATCAATCTTTAACGCTTTAGCCTTTGCTCGCACGACTTTCAAAAACGCGCCGGCTGACAGTTCATCTTCACCACGTGCTTTGCGCTGCGCATTTACGGCTGTGCGCAAAAACGTCATGTTTCCCACACCCGGGATTTCCACTGGGTATTGAAATGCCAGAAACAAGCCTGCGGCTGCACGCTCTTCCGGATCCATGTCCAGTAGATCGACACCATTTAAAGTCGCCGAGCCATCAGTGACCTCATAGCCATTTTTACCGGCAAGAACGTATGACATAGTCGATTTACCAGAGCCGTTTGGCCCCATAATCGCATGCACTTCACCCTCTCCGATGTTCATATCAACACCTTTCAGGATTTGTTTGTCTTCTTCTTCCAAGCCAACTTGAAGGTTCTTAATATTTAACATGTCATTATTCTTTCGGTTTTCCGTATTTCTTAATAAAAGCCAGTGACACAGCTGCGCACCCGCCGAGTATGAGTGAGGTTAATAGGTTAGCGACAGAACCGCCGCCCATGCCTGTTATCCAGCCCGCAACAAACAGCACTGCGGCAAAGGTCAGGCCATATAGTAAGGTTTTGCGATCAAACATGTTTGCCGCCTTTGGTTTTCACAGCCGCAATCCATGATTGCGAAAACATCAGTTGATAATCCGCAAGGGCTTCATTTTCGTCCAACATTGGTATCAACGCATCCTTTACAACTGTCCTTGCAAACAGGCTCAACAACACCCAGACCAACGCCATAACAGCTGTAATAAGCAGAACCGCCCAGTATTCAATCAGGTATTCATGATAAAGCGAACCCAAAAACAAACCTGCAACTAATCCGAAAAGATACCGCATCGGCGATGAGAATTTCATCAGAAAGCGTCTAATTAATACGTTGGCGCTGAGATCGGCATGGTGGATAGGGCCAAGTAATTTACCTTCGATCATCCCACAGACCCTTCCAGTGAGATCGCTACCAACGCCTGTGCTTCCATCGCGAATTCCATCGGTAAAGCTTGCAACACTTCCTTACAAAACCCGTTTACAACCAGTGCAACTGCTTCTTCTTCATCCATGCCGCGTTGACGGCAATAGAACAATTGCTCGTCATCCACCTTGGATGTTGTTGCTTCATGTTCCACACGCGCAGTGTTGTTCTTCACTTCAATATATGGCACTGTATGGGCCCCGCATTTATCACCGATAAGCAGGCTGTCACATTGCGTATAGTTCCGGGCGTTTGCAGCTTTCGGGTGCATAGATACCAATCCGCGGTAAGTGTTTTGCGCTTTACCCGCAGAAATCCCCTTAGATACGATCCGTGATTTGGTGTTCTTACCCAAATGGATCATTTTGGTTCCCGTGTCGGCCTGTTGCATATTATTGGCAATCGCAATCGAGTAAAACTCGCCCTGACTGTCATCGCCGCGCAAAATGCAGCTAGGATATTTCCACGTCACCGCAGAGCCAGTTTCAACTTGCGTCCACATCACCTTGGCCCGATCACCACGACAATCGGCGCGTTTGGTAACGAAATTATATATCCCGCCCAAGCCGTTTTCATCACCCGGATACCAGTTTTGCACAGTTGAATACTTGATCTCGGCATCTTCTTGGATAACCAGTTCCACAACAGCGGCGTGCAATTGCGCCACATCGCGTTGCGGTGCGGTACAGCCTTCCAGATAAGACACATGCGAGCCTTTTTCCGCAATGATCAACGTGCGTTCAAACTGCCCGGTGTTTTCCGCGTTAATACGGAAATATGTGCTTAATTCCATCGGGCATCTCACACCTTCAGGGATGTAAACGAATGAGCCGTCCGAAAACACCGCTGAATTCAGCGTTGCATAAAAATTATCCGACTGCGGTACAACCGTACCTAGATATTTTTTAACCAAATCAGGATGTTCTTTCAAAGCCTCTGAAAAAGACATGAAGATCACGCCGGCTTTTTTCAATTCTTTTTGAAATGTGGTACCAACCGATACGCTGTCGAACACGGCATCCACTGCAACGCGACGTTCTTCTTCTGGCGCTTCGACACCTGCCAGAAGAGCCTGCTCTTTCAACGGGATGCCCAATTTAGCGTAGGTTTCCAATAGTTTAGGATCTACATCGTCAAGTGATTTTGGTTTTTCTTCGGCCATAGATTTTGGGCGGGCATAATAATAAATGTCCTGAAAATCGATCTTGGGGTAGTCCACCATCGCCCAGTCGGGCTCTTCCATTTTCAGCCAACGCGCAAATGCCGCCAAACGCCACTCCAGCATCCATTCAGGTTCATCATTCTTTTCGGAAATCAACCGTACGATATCCTCGGTCAGACCAAGAGGCGCATATTCAATCTCAATATCGGTCTCAAAGCCGTATTTGTATTTGCCACCCAGAGACTGAACCGCAGAAACAGTTTCTTCTTCAACACCTTCTTTGACGATAACGTCGTTCATATCATTTCCTTCATGCCGCTTTAGCGCGGAATTTTTTATAAGAATTGCCCCAAGACTGGACAAAACCATCAATCTGATCTTTCGTGTTTGCAGGCCCCAGTGAGACCCGAATGGCCGAGGCCGCCGTTATCTCATCAAACCCCATGGCCAGCAAAACACGCGATGCTTTAACTTTACCAGATGAACACGCCGACCCCGCCGAGATCGCATAACCTGCTAAATCCATCTGCATCACCTGGGTTTCGCCCTTCCATCCCGGAATGGCAAAATTGCTGGTATTGGGCAGACGTTTAACGTCTTTGCCAAAGATAATCACATCAGGAGCAATCTCGATAAGTCGCTGTTCAAGATAATCGCGCAATTCCGCCACCTGTTCCCAAACCCCATTCGCCAAATCCCGTGCCGCTGCTTCTGCCGCTGCGCCAAATCCTGCAATACCAATAACATTTTCAGTACCTGAACGACGACCCTGTTCTTGGCCGCCACCTTTAATTTGCGGGACAATATCAATGCCTTGTTTCAGAACCAGAGCGCCCACCCCCTTTGGCCCGCCTGTTTTATGGGCAGATAGCAAAGCAAAGGTGACGCCAGCCCAATCAAACGCACAAGGCACTTTACCAAAGGCTTGAACGTAATCAGATAAATACAAACCCTCTGGCAGACTTTGTAAAACCCCTGTTTCGCTATTGGCCGCTTGCAGGCTACTGTTCGTTGGTTCACTTACTGCTACCAGACCATTTGCATCTGCACTTAGTGTTTCATCAGCCCAAACAGCAACGCAGTCATGCTCAATGTCAGCCACTTGAATATCTTTGCCAGTCAACGTCAACGCAGCAGCTTCAGTCGCCCCTGATGTAAATACAATATCCGCGGAACCCGCGCCATACGCTTCTTTAACCTGCCCGCGTACACGCTCAATTATCCCCGTAGCCGCGCGACCTTCAGCATGTACGCTTGACGGGTTGCCGACAACATCCATTGCCGCAATCATCGCGTCGCGGGCCTCTGGCCGCAAAGGGGCTGTTGCATTCCAGTCCATGTAAACACGATTGCTCATGTCTCATCCACCACTTCAAACAGGTTTGGCACTGCCGGGCACGGAGCCATTTGGTTATCAATCACGTCCGATAGGCGGGTTTGGTGTAAAAACACGTAAACCTGCGCTGACAGACTTTCCCACAAACGGTTGTTCAATGATTGTGCACGGCTGCCTGATAAAGCTCCGGTCGCACCTGCACCTTTGACCAATGCATCCATGGTTTCGTCTACGGCTTCCAACACTTTGGAAATACGGATTGCGTCAGGCGTTTTGGCTAATTTGTAACCACCACCCGGTCCGCGAATAGAATCAACAAAACCGGCACGCCGTAGTTTGACGAATAATTGCTCCAGATAATTCAGTGATATATCCTGACGTTTCGAAATTTCCGCCAAAGAAACAGTGCCGCCATTGCCCTCCAAGGCAATATCAACCAGCGCAATCATCGCATATCTGCCTTTTGTGCTCAGTTTCACGGGTGTATCCTGTCGTTTTGGTTGACGAGCGCAACATGAGGCCTTAGTCAGTTATGTTTGAAAAAGGGCGAAATACGCTCTGATTTAGAATTGTTCTAAAGTCTCTGAGTGTTATTGTCAACTTTTAGTAAACGCTTTGGACTACACAAGATTTGGAGTGCCCAGACACAATGCCAGAAATTATTTTTCCCGGCCCCGAAGGCCGCCTGGAAGGCCGTTATCATCCGCAAAAAAGCATCAAGGACGCACCGATCGCGATCATCCTGCATCCGCATCCGCAATTTGGCGGAACGATGAACAATAAAGTTGTCTATAATCTGCACTATGCCTTTTATAATATGGGCTTTAACGTTTTGCGATTTAACTTTCGCGGCGTCGGACGCTCTCAGGGTGAGTATGATCAGGGTTTGGGCGAATTGTCGGATGCAGCATCCGCGTTGGATTACTTGCAATCCATGAACCCCAATGCCAAACATTGTTGGGTCGCAGGGTTTAGTTTCGGTGCATGGATCGGCATGCAATTGTTGATGCGTCGCCCGGAAATATCCGGTTTTATAAGCGCGTCACCACCCGCAAATATGTATGACTTCAGTTTTCTGGCACCTTGCCCAGCATCTGGTTTGATTATTAATGGCTCAGCTGACCGTGTCGCGCCGCCTGCGGATACGGAAGAACTAGTATCAAAACTTCACGAACAAAAGGGTATCACAATCACCCATGAAGTTCTGGAAGGTGCTGATCACTTCTTTAAACGTGAAGAACATATGGATCTTATGCTGCAAACCGTCGATGAGTATGTGCGCCGGCGTCTAACCGAAACATCACGTTAGAAATAACCCCGCCTTGGGTACAGCAAGGCGGGGTATTTCCGCTTTCACGGCTACCAGCATGCCTGCCTCTACCGTGACACAAGCATTTCATATAAAAGTTTCAAAACTCTTAAAATACCGCAGTCTAATACGGGTTTGCTATCTGGCCGCCCGAAACAGGTGTAGAACAACCCGTTGTTGTCGTAGATGATGTTGGCAACCCGCGTAAAACCCGTACAGCGAGATAGGCAAAGGCTTGTGCTTCCAGCATATCACCATCCAGACCGACGGCTTCAACCGCGTCGACATTATCGCCTAATCTTTGCCTTAGGGCATTCATCATTGATGCGTTTTTGCGCCCGCCACCACAGATCAACCAACGATATGGATCATGGGGGAAATGCATTTGTGCCGCATAAACACACGATGCTGCAAGTGCAGTTAATGTTGCAGCAGCGTCTTCAGTCGACAGCATTTCCACTAAAGATTGTACATCCTTAAAACTGTTTCTATCCAATGACTTGGGCGGTTTCATTAGAAAATAGCCATTTTGGAAAACCTGCTCTAGAATATCTGGTTGCACCGTACCTTTGGACGCTATTTCACCATCTTTATCAAAATTCAAACCCAATCGCTTAAATATTATATCATTGACCGGCGCATTCGCAGGCCCGGTGTCAAAGGCTAACAATGCATCAGCACTTTCGGGTGAAAACTTCGCCCCGTCCACAAGTGTCACATTGCCAACACCACCAAGATTAACAAATGCCACAGGACGGTTCATCCCCAATTGCCGCGCACAGGCATGATGAAAGAAAGGGGCAAGTGGTGCACCCTGCCCGCCCGCAAGCATATCCATCGACCGAAAGTCCCAAACCACTTGTTTGCCAGTATCATGCGCCAGTTGCACCCCATCGCCTATTTGATGTGTGCGTCCACCATCCGGGTCATGCGCCAGCGTTTGACCATGAAACCCTATCGTTTGCGCATCTGGAAACCGCGCAATTACTTCCGCATGTGCTTCACGTACAACCTTTTCCACAGCTTCTAAAACTGAAGGGTCTTCATCAGGCCACAACCCTTGTGCGGCCGCGATTGTTTCTTGCTCTGCCCCTGAGTACGGGCGAAAGTAACTATCGCCAAAAGCGTGAATTTTTTGCCCGTCAGTCATCAACATCGCAGCATCTACGCCGTCCATAGAGGTGCCGGACATCAATCCCAAAGCCCAGATCGGTTCAAATCGCTCCAATGCTCTTTCCTTTCGCGAAATTCGCGGTATACACCGCTATCATAGTATCAAAGGACGATAAACAGATGACTTACAAGCCCAAATCAGAGTTTTTGACCGTTATGGTCGAGCGGGGCTTCTTACAGGACTGCACAGACCTGGAGGGGCTCGACGAACGCCTGCTCAAAGGTCCGTTGCGCGCCTATATCGGCTTTGATGCAACAGCGACAAGCCTGCATATCGGGTCACTAATCCAGATTATGATGTTGCGTTGGTTGCAAAGAACCGGCAATGCGCCCGTTGTCCTTATGGGTGGCGGCACCTCTAAAGTTGGTGATCCATCGGGTAAGGACGAAAGTCGTCAGTTAATCAGCGCGGAAACCATCAACGACAATATTGCAGGCATTCGCAAGGTTTTCGACAAATATATTGATTTCGGCGATGCTGATACAGACGCCATCATGGTCAATAATGCTGACTGGTTGGATAACCTGAACTATGTTGAGTTCCTGCGCGACTACGGCAAGCATTTTACCATCAACCGCATGGTTGCAATGGAAAGTGTAAAGTTGCGCCTAGATCGCGAACAACCGCTGACATTCCTTGAATTCAATTACATGCTACTACAAGCCTATGATTTCATGGAATTAAACAAGACGTACAATGTGGGCCTTCAAATGGGTGGTTCCGATCAATGGGGTAATATCGTGAACGGTATAGACCTAACACGCCGCATCAACCAAGAACAGGTGTTTGGTTTGACAACACCGTTGCTGACCAAGGCAGACGGTTCTAAAATGGGAAAATCGGCTTCGGGTGCCATTTGGCTGAACGAAGATATGCTCAGCTCCTACGAATTCTGGCAGTTTTGGCGTAATACGCTGGACGCGGATGTCGGCAAGTTCCTGGCGCTATTCACCGAGTTGCCGATGGATGAATGCAACCGTCTGGGCACACTGGAAGGTTCAGACATTAATCAGGCCAAAATAACACTGGCAAATGAGGTCACAAAGCTTTGTCACGGGGAAAGTGCCGCAATTGCCGCCGAACAAACTGCACGTGAAGTTTTTGAAAAAGGCGGCGTTGGCGATGATTTACCAACGCTTGAGCTTAGCAAAGATGACATAGGCGACGGGATCAGTTTTACCCAGTTATTGGTGCGCTCCGGTTTGGTTGGAAGTGGTAAAGACGCAAAACGTGCGATTGCAGGTGGCGGGGCAAGGTTGAATGATACCGTTATATCAGATGCCGGCCTAATGCTGACAACAGACGATATTGCGGCTACGCCAAAAATCTCATCCAGCAAAAAACGCCATGCATTGGTGAAGTTAACTGCCTAACATCCATTTTCCCTTTGGGTGAAACGCATGAAAAGCAAAGGCAAAGGACACGTCATGTGCGATGTCCTTGCCGGTTTTTATATCTTGCACACGGATCGCCCCAACATCCCTGCCCTTTGACATATTACGGCTGTCCAAAGCAGATGCAGTCCCGGCTTTCCAGGAAATCCGCACGCCGGCTTCAGTAATCACAGCCGTATTTTTAAACCGGTCCAACGGCCATGCGCGTGTACCTATCACAACCACACGCGCAAGCGGGTGTATACCGTGAGGTGGATCTTCTCCATTATACAGGAATGGGCGTCCCGTATCATATCCCGCATATGGATTAGACCCGTATCTGCGATTGTAATTTGGCTTACGCATCACCATAGCTTTAGGGTTGCGGGCTTTGAAATCCCCCCAGCTTTCTGTCCAACTGGGCAGTTTTTTTAACTTAACCCCTGTTAATTCACCAACAATGCCGACACCTGTGAACTGTTGCCACCAGCTTTCTGTTTCATGGTCATACATTACCATATCAGAATTACGCAGTTTCCCGGTCACCCCCATCGTCAGAGTGCCGCCATCGTTTAACCGTCGATCAAAAGTTATGCCTGAATTGCATAAAGGGCAGAACGTCACGGCTATCGGCACAGCCCCGATCTGGTCATTTATAATCTCATGCCACATCAGATAACGGACAGGGTATGCACGCGGTGTTTGCCCTGCCAGCTCAACCGTCATCACAGGCTCACGTTCCCCAAGCTTGGTTTCTTGACTTACTTCATAAAACTCTGGGTTCATAATTGCAGGGATACCGTCCTTACCGGGCCCGCCGCTCATGATTTCATTGAAATCAACCGAGGTTGTCGAAAAGTCCGTATTCGGCCATTCATAACGCCAATTACCAGATTGGGCATAAACCGCATTTGCCAAAAAGAGGTTCAGAAGAAGTATTGATATAAAACGCATCATTGGATCACCTATTTAGACCGTAGGCTGCCACGTAAAGGTTTACAAAAACACCCATGCTCACGCAATGTTGACAAAATGAAAGGCGACCCGTTTTGGGCCGCCTTCAAACTTCATACGATAAATCAGATTTATTCGTCGGACTTAATCCAAACCCGTTTCATATAATCCGGGGAGTTTGTGACAGAGCCACCAACTGCTTGGCTGCCTTTTTTGATCTTATCGACAACCTTTTGGCCTGCGGACACACGTCCGAAAACCGTGTATTGATTGTCCAAAGAAGGATATTTCGTAAACATAATGAAAAACTGTGCATTGGCAGAGTTCGGGCTTTCTGACCGCGCCATGCCAACAACGCCTTTTTCAAAGGAAATGTCAGAAAACTCGGCAGGCAAATCAGGGTATTTAGATTTACCCGTACCGGCAAGACGCGCATTATAGCCATCAACCTTGCCGTTTTTCACGTCACCGGTTTGTGCCATGAAGCCGGAAATCACTCTGTGAAATGCAACGTTGTCATATGCCCCGTCGCGAGCCAGTTTCTTGATCCGTTCAACGTGTTTAGGGGCAACATCTGGTAATAGTTCGATTTCAACCACGCCCGGGTTATGTCCCGCAACCTCGATCATCAGTGTATTTTCGGCACTTGCAGCCCACAAAGAGCCTGCAAATGTCAGTGCTGCTGCTAATGTAACGAAAAACCGCATTACATATCAGCCGCAACTTTAACAGAAATCATAGTGTCAGGGTCCACAGGTGGCTCGCCTTTTTTGATTTTGTCTACATGTTCCATGCCTTCGATGACCCGGCCGTAAACCGTGTATTGACCGTTCAGGAAATGGTTGTCGGAAAAGTTGATGAAAAACTGTGAATTTGCACTGTCAGGCATTTGAGAGCGTGCCGCACCCAATGTGCCGCGATCATGTGGCAGTTTAGAAAATTCCGCTGGCAAGTCGGCCATATCAGAGCTGCCGGTGCCCGCACGTGACAGGTTAAATCCCGCGCCCGTGTTTCCGTTTTGCACATCGCCGGTTTGCGCCATAAAGCCGTCAATCACCCGGTGAAACACCACATTGTCGTATTTACCCGCACGCGCCAGTTCTTTCATGCGTGCTGTGTGCTTTGGGGCCACATCGGCCAATAGTTCGATAGTCACGTTGCCGTTTGCTAATTCCATAACAATCGTATTTTCGGGGTCTTTGATCTCAACCATTTTGGTCTCCGTAGGTTAAATTTGGACACACCCTATTGCACTCATAGCATAAGGAAAAGCCCCATGTTTCAGGATTTCTTGAATTTCGCTTTCAATGCGTCTTGCACGTCGGGGGTCACAAACTTTGATACATTGCCGTCAAGCCGCGCAATTTCCTTTACCAGACCTGATGCAATAGCCTGATGCCTGGCTTCAGCCATTAAAAAAACCGTTTCAATATCAGGATTCATCGCGCGGTTCATACCCACCAGCGCATATTCGTATTCAAAGTCGGAAACAGCCCGCAGCCCGCGGATAATAATTCTGGCACCGATTTCATCGGCTTTCTTAATCAGCAGGTTCTCGAACGGTTCAACCAGAACCTCGGTGTCGCCCGTGTTCATCTGCCCTAGGCTTCGCTCGATCATCTCGACCCGCTCTTCTAGCGTAAACAATGGTCCTTTGTCGCGGTTTATAGCAACCCCAATGACAAGTCGGTCAACCAAAACGCATGCGCGCTGAATAATATCGATATGGCCGAGTGTCAGCGGGTCAAATGTTCCCGGATAAAGTCCTGTGCGCAAGCTGGCCTCCTTGGCTGTGCAGTTACCCACTCGAACAATAACAGGCGCAAAAGGTCAAGTAGCTTTTATTTTTCTTTGCGTTTCACTATGTCCCGCATTCCCTGCCCCAACCGATCGGCAAAGCGGTTTAATCGACCCACGCGACGGTCCCCTTCATGGCGCACCAGATAAAAACTACGTTTTAAAGCTAATTTCTCTTTGAATAAGAAAGCCAAGTTTGGAAAATTCGGCATCGCAAAATCATGCACAACCCCCAGCCCCGCCCCTTGATTGATAAGGTTGATCTGCACAGAAACCGAGTTTGAGGCCAAACCAACCGTCGGACGCAAACCGATTTCATCAAGATAATCCAGTTCTTTGTCGAATATAAGATCAGGAATATAGCCGATGATCGGATGATCTTTGACTTGCTCTATACGCTGTAAATCTGGATGTGCTGCAATATAATCGCGAGTAGCCGCCAAATGCAGATGATAATCCGTCACCTTTTGCACTAAAAGCCTGCCCGCAGAGGGTGGCGATACGGTTATAGCCATATCCGCCTCGCGTTTTGAAAGGTTTAAAACCCGCGGAACAGCAAGTATTTGTATTTCCAGTTCGGGGTTTTCAGCGGATATTTCCGCGCAGACCTCGGGCAGTAGAAAATTAGCACTGCCGTCAGGCGCACCAATGCGTACCGTGCCGCTTAGCTTATCGGTCTGTCCCTGAACAATCTCTTGTGCTGATAACGATGACAGTTCCATTTCGGATGCATATTCCATCAACCGCAACCCGCTTTCGGTCAAATCATAGCCCTGAGGTGTTTTTACAAACAACCGCGTACCCATGCGTTCTTCAAGCCGTGCGACCCTGCGTCCCAGCGTTGAAGGATCCATTTTCAACTGCTTACTGGCAGCCGTTAGGCTATTACTGCGCCCAACCTGCAAAAAAACCCTGATGTCATCCCAGTTCATCGCGCCCCGCCCTGCAAATATGCAAAATGAATGTGCTATATTTGCTGTTTAAAAGGTGAAAATGCAAGACTATACTGCGCCAAACCACATCAAATCGGGAGATTCTCATGCAAGAGCTGACACATTACATCAACGGCGAACACGTCAAAGGAACATCCGGCCGCTTTGCCGATGTCTACAACCCTGCAACGGGCGAGCTGCAAGCCAAAACACCGCTGGCAAGTGTCGCCGAAATAGAAAACGCCGTAGCTATTGCCGCTGCAGCACAGCCAGCATGGGCAGCCGTCAACCCACAACGCCGCGCCCGCGTGATGATGAAATTCGTAGACCTTTTGAACCGCGACATGGACAAATTGGCCGAGGCGCTGTCCCGCGAACACGGCAAAACACTACCGGACGCCGCAGGCGACGTGCAACGTGGCCTTGAAGTGGTTGAATATTGCATTGGTGCGCCACAACTGCTGAAAGGTGACTACACTGACAGCGCAGGCCCCGGCATCGACATGTATTCCATGCGTCAGGCCTTGGGTGTGACCGCAGGCATCACCCCATTCAATTTCCCCGCCATGATCCCGATGTGGATGTTTGCGCCAGCCATTGTTTGCGGCAACGCTTTCATCCTGAAACCATCCGAACGCGACCCGTCCGTACCAATGATGCTTGCTGAACTGATGGAAGAAGCCGGCCTGCCAAAAGGTATTTTGCAGGTGGTAAACGGCGACAAAGAAGCTGTTGACGCAATCATCAACAATGACATTATCCAATCCATTGGCTTTGTCGGCTCAACACCTATTGCCGAATACATCTACGGCAACGGTTGTGCCGCAGGCAAACGCGTACAATGTTTCGGTGGTGCTAAAAACCACATGATCATTATGCCGGACGCCGATCTTGACCAAGCCGCAGATGCGCTATTGGGTGCAGGCTACGGTGCCGCTGGCGAACGCTGCATGGCGATTTCAGTTGCGCTGCCCGTCGGTGAAGAAACCGCTGACCGCCTGATCGCAAAACTGGCCCCACGTGTGGAAGCTTTGAAAGTCGGCCCATACACATCCGGTAACGATGTCGATTTTGGGCCTGTGATTACTGCTGCTGCCAAACAAAACATCCTGAACCTTGTGCAATCCGGTGTTGATGCTGGTGCAAAGCTAGTAGTTGATGGCCGTGATTTCAGCCTGCAAGGCTACGAAGACGGTTTCTTTGTCGGTGCACATCTGTTCGACAATGTAACCACAGACATGGACATTTACCAAAAAGAGATTTTTGGCCCGGTTCTATCAACAGTGCGCACCCAATCTTATGAAGAAGCACTGAAAATCGCTATGGATCATGAATATGGAAACGGCATCGCGATCTACACCCGTGACGGTGACACCGCGCGCGATTTTGCTAACAGGATCAATGTAGGCATGGTCGGTATCAACGTCCCGATCCCGGTACCTTTGGCATACCACACCTTTGGCGGCTGGAAAAAATCTGTCTTTGGCGATCTGAACCAACACGGGCCGGATGCGTTCAAATTCTATACACGCACCAAAACCGTAACCGCACGCTGGCCATCAGGCATAAAAGAAGGTGGCGAGTTCAGCATCCCTGTGATGGAGTAAATTCATGAAAATCGGATTTATCGGACTAGGAAATATGGGATCCCCAATGGCGGCCAATCTGGTCGCCGCTGGGCACGAGGTGATCGGGTTTGACCTTGTCACTGAATGCCCGACCGGGGTTTCTAAAGCTGCATCGGCGGTCAAGGCCGCAACGGGTGCAGACGTTGTCATAACAATGCTACCCAACGGCGCAATATTGCGCGCCGTTGCAGCAGAAATCATTCCCGTAATGTCAGATGGGGCTACTTTCGTCGATTGCTCTACCGTGGATGTGGAATCAGCACGTGCAGTAGCCGATGACGCCGTTGCTGCCGGGCTTTTGACAGTCGATGCCCCCGTATCGGGTGGTATCGGTGGTGCCTCTGCCGGTACATTGACCTTTATGGCAGGTGGTTCTGATGCGGCTTTTGCCGTTGCTCAACCTTTGTTCGATATCATGGGACAAAAGGCGGTACATTGCGGCCCTTCAGGCAATGGCCAAGCCGCCAAGATCTGCAACAACATGATTTTAGGCGCCACTATGATTGCAACCTGCGAAGCCTTTGCTTTAGCTGATAAACTTGGACTAGACCGTCAAGCAATGTTCGACGTGGTAAGTACATCTTCAGGCTATAGCTGGACAATGAACGCTTATTGCCCCGCTCCCAGCATTGGACCCCAAAGCCCCGCGGACAACGACTATAAACCGGGCTTTGCGTCTGAATTGATGCTCAAAGACCTGCGTTTGTCACAACAAGCAGCCGAAGCTGTTGACGCCGATACGCCAATGGGTGCACGCGCCACCGAGCTTTATACGTCATTTGTTGAACAAGAAGGCGGAAAAGGCACAGACTTCTCCGCTATGCTGCCGCGATTCGAGAAAAAAGGCCGCAGTTAAAACACCACTTTGATCAGGGGCTTAAACCCCCCTGATCATATCAACCATGGCTGAATTTTCAGTCGCCATTTCCTTCAATCTTGCCTTGACAACGTCGCCGATGGAAATCACCCCCACCAGTTTGCCTTTCTCTAGTATAGGCATATGACGGAACCGTCCTTCGGTCATCGCTTCCAGTACAGATTCAGCACTATCTTTCATCGAACAGCATGAAACCGCGCTTGTCATCATCTGCCCAACGTTTTCAGATAGACACGCAGTGCCACGCTTGCCCATCTCGCGGATAATGTCGCGTTCCGACAGAATACCGTCGATGGTTTTGCCGTCATCACTGACAACAAGGGCCCCTACGCGGTGCGCTGCCAGATCAGAAACAGCGTCATCAATGGTGTGGTTTTTGCTTATGGTGTAAATTTTATTGATGGTTTTTTCGCCAAGAATATTTTGTACAAGCATGAAAAGGTACCTCCTGTTTTTATATTTACTCCAAGTTTATCACAAAAACTTTACATCGTCACTTTTGAAGTAAATATTTTATTCAGCAGCAAGATTTCGCGACTTTAGCATGTCCTTCAGATAGTGCCCTGTGTAACTACCCTTAACTTCTGCCACCTCTTCTGGTGTACCTTTAGCCACAATCTGACCGCCGCCATCACCGCCCTCTGGGCCAATATCTATAATGTGGTCAGCGGTTTTCACCACATCCAAATTATGCTCGATAACGATCACCGTATTACCCTGATCGACCAACTCATGTAATACTTCCAATAACTTACGAACATCTTCAAAGTGTAAACCGGTGGTTGGCTCGTCCAAAATATAAAGCGTCCGTCCTGTTGAACGTTTTGCCAGTTCTTTGGATAATTTCACCCGTTGTGCCTCGCCCCCCGATAGGGTCGTTGCGGATTGCCCAACCTTGATATAGCCAAGTCCCACACGCAATAGAGCCGTCATCTTGTCGCGAATACTCGGCACAGCCTTGAAAAAGGCTTCGGCCTCTTCCACCGTCATATCCAGTACATCCGCAATGCTTTTTCCCTTGAAAAGCACCTCCAAGGTTTCGCGGTTATAACGCTTGCCGCGACAAGTTTCACATTCAACATATACGTCGGGTAAAAAATGCATCTCGATTTTTATCAGCCCGTCACCCTGACAGGCCTCACACCGCCCGCCTTTCACGTTGAAACTGAAGCGCCCGGGCTTGTACCCCCGCGTTTTTGCTTCAGGTAACCCGGCAAACCAATCGCGAATAGGTGTGAAAGCACCTGTATATGTCGCGGGGTTTGAACGTGGTGTGCGCCCAATGGCACGTTGGTCTATGTCGATCACCTTATCCAGAACTGTCAGCCCGTTAACCGCGTCACAAGGCGCAGGCGTCTGTTTGGCCCCGTTCAGGCGCATCGAGGCGGTTTTGAATAAAGTTTCAACCGTTAGTGTGGATTTCCCCCCACCGGAAACACCCGTTATGCAAACAAACTTGCCTAGTGGAAATTCGGTAGTGATATTTTTCAGGTTATTACCGGTCGCCCCTTCAACTGTCACAACCTTACCATTTCCGGCGCGTCTAACCGCTGGAATGTTAATTTCACGTTCCCCTCTAAGGTACTGACCCGTAATAGATTTCTTTGATTTGATGATTTGATCAGGTGTCCCTTGAGCAATGATTTCACCGCCATGCACACCGGCCCCCGGCCCGATATCCAGCACGTGATCAGCCGAACGAATGGCTTCTTCATCGTGTTCCACCACAATCACCGTATTGCCCTGATCACGCAGATTTTTCAGCGTTACCAACAACCGACCGTTATCGCGTTGATGCAGGCCTATCGATGGCTCGTCGAGCACATAAAGCACACCTGTCAGTCCTGATCCAATCTGTGAAGCCAGCCGAATGCGCTGGCTTTCTCCACCTGACAAAGTGCCCGATGCACGTGATAATGTCAGATAATCCAAACCCACATTGACCAAAAACCCTAGCCGTTCTCGGATCTCTTTCAAAATTGCCACCGCAATGGCATTTTTTTGCTTGCTAAGATCAGCTGGCACGCTTTCGATCCAATCCAAAGCCTCTTTTATTGATAATTTAACCACCTGGCCCACATGCAAATCCCCGATCCGCACCGCCAAAGCCTCTGGTCGCAATCTAAACCCGTCACATGTATGGCAATGACGGTTATTCTGGTACCGCTCGAATTCATCGCGCACCCAGTTACTGTCGGTTTCGCGGTAACGGCGTTCCATATTCGGAATAACACCTTCAAAATTCCGTGTTACCTCATACACCCGTCCCGCTTCATCATAGCGAAACTTGATCTCTTCTGTGCCGGACCCACGCAACATCACCTGTTGCACCATTTCGGGTAAATCACGCCACGGTGCATCCTTATCAAACCCATAATGTTTCGCAATTGATTCAATAGTTTGGCGGAAATACGGCGACTTTCCCTTGGCCCAAGGTGCCAGTGCACCCTCATATAAAGACAGTCGTGTATCAGGCACAACAAGACGCTCGTCAAAGAACAGCTCAACTCCCAAGCCATCACAATCAGGACATGCCCCGAAGGGCGCGTTAAACGAAAACAGACGGGGTTCGATTTCGGGAATGGTAAAGCCCGACACAGGACAGGCAAAGTTTTCCGAAAAGGTAATGCGTTCGGGTGCACCTTCCTTTGGAGCGGTTTCCAAAATGGCAATACCGTCCGCCAGATCAAGTGCTGTTCGCAAACTGTCTGCTAACCTTGTTTCAAGACCTTCGCGGACAACGATACGGTCGACAACAACATCTATATTATGACGAAACTTTTTATCCAACACAGGTGCATCATCCAACTCATAGAATTCGCCATCCACCTTTATCCGCTGAAAGCCTTGCTTCTTAAGCTCTTGAAATTCTTTGCGATATTCACCTTTGCGATCACGCACAATCGGGGCCAGCAAATAGGCCCGCGTGCCCTCTTCCATTGCCATAATTCTGTCAACCATTTCAGAGACTTGTTGTGCTTCGATAGGCAGACCCGTTGCCGGCGAATAAGGTGTGCCCACACGGGCAAACAACAATCGCAAATAGTCGTATATTTCCGTAACCGTCCCCACAGTAGAGCGCGGGTTTTTTGATGTTGTCTTTTGCTCGATGGAAATCGCAGGCGATAACCCCGCGATATGATCCACATCGGGTTTTTGCATCATATCCAGAAATTGACGCGCATAGGCCGACAGGCTTTCCACATACCGCCGCTGGCCTTCCGCATAGATCGTATCAAACGCAAGTGATGACTTGCCGGAACCGGACAAGCCCGTAATCACAACCAGCTTGTAACGCGGAATATCCACATCCACGTTTTTCAGATTGTGTTCGCGCGCACCGCGTATTTCAATATTTTTCAACTCGGACATTAAGAACTACCCATTCGGTTATAATGATATGTAGCGGGACAGACCTAAGATGCCAGTGAAAACAAAAGAACACAAGCAGAACATTTACAAATATTTAAGCTTTATTTGCCCAGAATCACACGAACATAGTTCCGCGTCTCTTTATATGGCGGCACACCGTTGTATTTCGCCACCGCTTCAGGGCCTGCATTATATGCCGCTAATGCATGGCGCCAGTTACCGAACTTTCGGTACATTTTGGCCAGATAACGCGCACCACCTTCCAGATTTTGGCGTGGATCACGACGGTTTACACCCAATGATTTAGCAGTGCCGGGCATCAACTGCGCCAGACCATAGGCACCTGCCGATGATTTAGCATTAGGGTTCCAGCCGCTTTCTTGTTGTATAAGCCTATTAAACAGATCGGTTGGTACGCCATGTTTGCGTGCAGCCGCTTCTGCCATCGGTTTGTATTTACCCTTATACTTGCCGGTATAAATCGGAATGAATGTATATTGTTTTTTCTCACCGGGTAAAAGTCTGCTGGAACCGCTGTATTGTTTTGCCAGCCGTTTATCAATCAGATTGCTATGAAGATTGGATATGCGGTTTTTTGAAACACTGCCCGCTTGCGCATATCCCGTTACGGATAGACACAGTACCAATAATATACAAAAGCCCCACTTCATTAAAATATCCAAATAACTACACCCACAGTATGCTCTTTACCTGTTTTATTTTAATTTGACGAGTCTTTGGTCATTTCGATGGATTTTAAACTTTTCTTCACTGCAATCAGGTGTTCTAACAGTTATTAACCAAGATTAAGCCGTAGATTCGATGGGGAGAGCCAAATGGCCGGTAGTTTGAATAAAGTAATGTTAATTGGAAACTTGGGGGCTGACCCAGAAATCCGCACATTTGGCAATGGCGGCAAGGTTTGCAACCTGCGTATCGCCACGTCCGAAAGCTGGCGCGATAAAAATACAGGTGAACGTCGCGAAAAAACTGAATGGCACACAGTTGCTATTTTTTCCGAAGGTTTGGTGCGCGTTTGTGAGCAATACCTCAAAAAAGGCTCCAAGGTGTATATCGAAGGCGCATTACAGACCCGTAAATGGCAAGATCAGTCTGGCAATGACCGCTATTCCACAGAAGTTGTTTTACAAGGCTTTGGCAGCACGCTTGTGATGCTTGACGGCCGCTCAGGCGGGTCTGGCGGCGGCGGTGACTATAACCAGGGTGGCGGATACGGTGGCCAATCTGAAGGTCAAGGTGGCGGTAATAAGCCCGCATCATCAAACAACGATTTGGATGATGAAATTCCATTTTAAGTTAAATGCAATATTACACATTATAAACAGCCCGTTAGATAGCAATCTTCGGGCTGTTTTCAATTTAGGTATTACCGATGCAACCACCCCACTAAACGTTGCGGCCCGCTATAGAATATGCTATGAAACACCACAATATATAGTGTTATAAAAAAGAACAGGCAGACCGTGAGCGACGATACAGAAATCAAAGACGAAAACACCCCTGAACGCCCACATTATGACGGGCCGCATATCACCATAGAAGAGGAAATGAAGACCTCTTATCTTGATTATGCGATGAGCGTGATTGTCAGCCGTGCAATCCCTGATTTACGTGACGGTTTGAAACCTGTTCACCGCCGCATTCTTTATGCGATGCACGAAGCAGGTAACACACACGACAAGTCTTACAAAAAATCTGCCCGTGCGGTGGGTGATGTGATGGGTAAATACCACCCACACGGAGATGCTGCTATTTACGACGCTTTGGTGCGCATGGCACAGGAATTCTCAATGTCCCTGCCGCTATTGGACGGACAAGGCAACTTTGGCTCGATGGACGGCGATAATCCAGCCGCGATGCGTTACACCGAAGTGCGTATGGACAAGCCTTCAGCCTATCTTTTGGCTGACATTGATAAAGATACAGTTAATTTTCAAGACAATTACGACGGCAAAGATCGGGAGCCAACGGTTCTGCCGGCACGCTACCCCAACATGTTGGTCAACGGCGCAGGCGGTATCGCGGTCGGTATGGCCACAAACATTCCACCGCATAATCTGGGTGAAGTTATCACCGCCACCCTTGCCCTTATCGAAGATCCTGATCTCGATAGTCTTTCGTTGATGGAATATGTCCCCGCCCCCGATTTCCCTACAGGTGGTATTATTTTAGGTCGTTCTGGCGCGCAAAAAGCCTATACCGAAGGCCGCGGCAGCGTTATTATGCGGGCTAAAACCCGCATCGAGGAAATCCGCAAAGACCGCTGGGCCATTATCCTTGATGAAATCCCATATCAGGTGAACAAAGCCACGATGATCGAAAAGATCGCGGAACTTGCCCGCGACAAAAAGATCGAGGGCATCAGCCACGTTCAAGACGAAAGCGACCGCATTGGCGTGCGTGTTGTGGTTGAGCTGAAACGCGATGCCACCGCCGAGGTCGTTCTGAACCAGTTGTTCCGCTACACACCAATGCAAACCAGTTTTGGTTGCAACATGTTGGCGCTCAACAATGGCCGCCCGGAACAGCTTGATCTGCGTAAATTCCTGACCAGCTTTATCACTTTTCGCGAAGAAGTCGTAGCACGGCGCACAGCATATGAATTGCGCAGAGCCCGTGAACGCAGCCATATCTTATGCGGCTTGGCTGTGGCCGTGTCCAATGTGGATGAAATCGTTGCAACCATCCGTGCATCGGCTGATCCTGCAACAGCACGTGAAAAACTGATGACCCGCGCATGGCCGGCACATGACATCGTTGAGTATATCAAATTGATCGACGACCCAAGCCACACCATCAACGACGACGGTACCTATCATCTGTCCGAAATTCAGGCCCGTGCCATTCTGGAACTGCGCCTGCAACGCCTGACTGCACTTGGTGTAAAAGAAGTCACGGACGAATTGCAGGAACTGGCTGGCAAGATTACAGACTATCTGGACATTTTACGTTCACGCGACCGTATTATGGCGATAATTTGCGATGAATTAACCGAAGTCCGCGAAAAATTTGCCGTTCCCAGACGCTCGGAAATTGTCGATTACGCAGGCGATATGGACATCGAAGATTTGATTGAACGCGAAGACATGGTCGTAACAGTTACCAACTCGGGTTACATCAAACGCACACAATTGGCCGAATACCGCGAACAAAAACGCGGTGGCAAAGGCACACAGGGCATGAACACCAAGGACGAGGATTTCGTCACTAACCTGTTCGTCGCCAATACCCACACAGCATTGTTGTTCTTCACCGATGACGGCATGGTTTACACACTGAAAACATGGCGTTTACCGCTTGGCGGGCGTAATGCACGCGGCAAAGCGATCATCAACCTACTACCTATCCAACAGGGCGTTTCCATCGCGGCTATCATGCCCATAGATGCCCCCGAAGAGGATTGGAAAGACCTGCAAATCGTCTTTGCCAATTCCGAAGGCGGCGTGCGACGCAATGCGCTATCCGACTTCACCAATGTTAAATCCAACGGCAAGATCGCTATGAAACTGCCCGAAGGCGTCACAATCGTCGATGTGCGCATCGCCACCGAGGACGATGATTTCTTCCTGACAACAAGTCTCGGCAAAGCCATTCGTTTCCCGACTACTGATGTGCGTGTGTTCAAAGGCCGCGACTCGCTGGGTGTTCGCGGTATTAGACTGGCCAAAGACGACTATGTTGTCTCCATGGCCGTTATCCGGCACGTTGATGCAACACCGGATGAACGGGGTGCCTACTTTAAAATGCGTCGCGCCATGACAGGCGAAGAAGGCGATGAGATTGAAAACACAGACGCCACTATTACCAACGAACGTTACGAAGAGCTGGCTGCGGTTGAACAATGGATACTGACCATTACCAAAGGCGGATTTGGCAAACGTTCCAGCGCCCTTGAATACCGTGTCTCGGGCCGTGGCGGCCAAGGTGTTGCCGCTGCAAACCTAGGTCGGCGCGATGACCGTATTATTGAATGTTTCACCGTCGAGGAAGAAGACCAGATTATGCTTGCCACCTCGACCGGACAATCAATCCGTTGCCCTGTTGCAGGTATTTCGCGGCAGGGACGTACCTCTTCGGGTGTCACAGTCTTTAGCGTTGGCAAAAGTGAAGAAGTTGTTTCGGTGGCCTATATCGCAGAAAGTTCTGACGAAGCTGACGAGGCTGAACAAACTGAGGAGTAAACCTCAATGGCATTGAAACGCATTTATCATGCCAGTGCGGCTGATCCATCTATTGTCGCAGATAGTTGGTGGGAAGCCTCCGCAAACCCCATGCGCCATACCCTTTCACCCCTTCAAGGCAGCCATAGTTTTGACGTTGCTGTGATTGGCGGCGGGTTCACAGGCCTCAATGCCTCCAAACACCTGGCCCTTGCAGGCCAAAATGTATGTGTCGCGGAAGCGGGTCACATCGGTTGGGGCGCATCGGGGCGTAATGGCGGTTTTTGCGTCAATACAAGTACCAAGAAATCGTTATCAGATATTGCCGCACAATACGGTATGGATGAATTGCGCAAAACAGTTCGGGTGCAAGAAGATGCAATTGAACAAGTGCGTAACTTTTGCACCAAAGCCGGCATTACATCTGACACACCCGATAAAAATGCCGAACTTGCAGTGGCCCACACTCCCTATCAGTTTGAGCAACTGCGCCGTGAAAGCAATGAGATCAACAAACTTTTGGACCTGAAAACCACAGTGATGGACAAGCACGAACTCACGGAGTTTGGCGCGGGTAGCGCTGCGTTTCACGGTGGCATGATACTTCCATGGGGCTTTGGGCTACACCCGCTCAATTACGTGCGTGCCTTGGCCGATAGCGCGTTTGATGCAGGTGCCACCTTGTCACCGCAAACCGAGATACAAAGCGTGACCCATGAAAACGGCCACTATATTCTATCCGCACCAAACACAGTAATTCGTGCCAAAAAACTGGTGATAGCCACCAATGGTTACACCGCTGAATCCATCCCCGATTGGAGCAAAGGTCGTTTGCTACCTGTCGCCTCCAGTATTCTTGTCACCCGTCCGATCACTGCAGATGAACAAGTCAAACAAGGATGGACCACCCATCATATGACCTATGATACCCGCACGTTATTGCATTATTTTCGTCTGTTACCCGATGGGCGTATGATGTTTGGCGGACGCGGGGCAATCAATGACAGTCCAGCTGAACGAGAAACTTTTTTTGCCGCACTGCGTCGACAATTCGAAGACATATTTCCTGAATGGAAAGGCATAGAAACCGATTATCAGTGGTCGGGATTTGTGTGTCTTAATCGCAAGAAATCCCAGTTTCTAGGCCCAATAGACAGTGATGAAACAGCTTGGGCCAGCCTTGCCTATCACGGATCAGGTGTTGCTATGGCCAGCTGGAGCGGTAAAACGATCGCCAAATTGATTTTAGGGCAAACCACACTTGCCGACCTGCCCCGCCTTTACACCGACCCGACACACCGTTTCCCACTCGCCTTTTTAAGACCGCAATATCTTAAACTTGCCTATGCTTATTACCGCCAGACCGACAAACGTTAGATATCCCTTTTCAAAACTTGGCGATTGGCCTAAATGCCACCCATGACACAACCCATCCATATCATCGGCGGCGGCATGGCAGGCTCCGAAGCAGCTTGGCAAATCGCATCGGCAGGATTGCCTGTGGTTCTGCACGAAATGCGCCCTACTGTAAAAACTTTCGCCCACCAGACAGAAGGCTTGGCCGAACTGGTATGTTCCAACTCGTTTCGATCGGATGATGACACAGCCAATGCCGTTGGCCTGTTGCATTGGGAAATGCGCCAAGCGGGATCAATCGTGATGGAGATGGGGGCGGCACACGCGGTTCCGGCCGGCAGTGCCATGGCAGTTGACAGGGATGCATTTAGCCAAGGCGTCACTGAAAAGCTATTGTCACATCCAATGATTACGCTGGAACGGGGTGAGGTTACCAGCCTGCCACCCGCAGATTGGGGCCAAACCATTATCGCAACAGGGCCATTAACATCACAATCCATGGCTGATGCGGTTTTGGCGCAAACCGATGAAACATCGCTTGCATTTTTCGACGCCATCGCCCCGATTGTTTACGCCGAAAGCGTAGACATGTCCAAAGCATGGTTCCAGTCTCGCTACGACAAAGGCGAAACGACTGAAGAACAAACCGCCTATTTGAACTGCCCAATGGATGAAGCACAGTATAACACTTTTATCGACGCGCTTTTAGCTGCCGAAAAAACCGAATTCAAAGATTGGGAACAAGACACCCCCTATTTTGAAGGCTGCCTGCCGATTGAGGTCATGGCTGAACGCGGGCGTGAAACCTTGCGCTGGGGCCCGATGAAGCCCGTTGGGCTGACTAATGCGCACCAACCGGATATCAAGGCACATGCTGTCGTACAATTGCGCCGCGACAATGCGCTTGGCACATTGTTCAATATTGTAGGCTTTCAAACCAAGATGAAATACGGCGAACAGGCGCGTGTTTTATCAATGATCCCG
>JAJFHY010000004.1 GCA_021775375.1 Amylibacter sp.
TAATTATTAGGATCTTTATAGGGTTTTGCAGGCACTTCTACCAACTCCGCACCTGCCAGCCGGATCATATCTTTTTTCTCCTGGCTTTGCGTTTCGGGTATAACAATGACAGTTTTAAAACCCATAGAGGCACCAACCAGCGCCAGACCAATACCGGTATTGCCGGCCGTGCCTTCCACAATTGTACCACCTGGCTGCAGTCGTCCGGATTTTACCGCATCAAGTATAATACCAAGTGCTGCACGGTCTTTAACCGATTGCCCCGGATTCATAAATTCCGCTTTACCGTAAATATCACAACCTGTGATTTCTGAGGCTTTGCGCAGCCGTATCAAAGGAGTATTGCCAACAGCGTTGGAAAGATCGGAATAAACGTTCATAGCAGGTCCATTTCATATGTTTTCTTATTGATACGCCGCTTGCCACAGGGCATCAACACCGAAAAACATTGAACCCTATGTCCAATACCGATTTGCAAGCCCGGCACCGATTCCACTGATTATTCCACCTACGATCAGTGCAACTAATATGTCAGGCTGTATAGCCACTGTTAAATAGGCAACTGTTTCTTCAAACCATGAAATAGCTACATCTGCAAATTGTCTTATGAAAAACCTCTCCAGTTTCAATATGACGACCCATATTCCGTATATAACACCGGAAATCATCACAAAAAGAAATCCGCCTCGTAAACCCGATAATATGGATCCAAAACCGCCAAAGCCCGGGTCACTGCCTATGGAGCGCCAGCCAACCATAAATCCAAGAATTCCATTTATAAAATAAAGTTCATCGGCGACACCCATTGTCGTCTTCACAGCTAAGAACAGAAAAGTCGCATATAAAGCCGTCAGGGTAAGCAATATTCCCCCGATAAGTTTGGCTGCTGTCGGCATTATAACGAACTCCTTCGCATTGTTATCTGGGTTACATCTGTAGTACCGTATTCAAATCCAGAGGCACATGATGTCAGATAAAAATTCCACATATTAAAAAATCTTTTGTCAAAATTCATATCGGCAATTTCACTCCATTTGTCATTAAATGTATGATACCACCGACGCAGTGTCTGTGAATAACTTTTAGCAAATTCTATCGAACCGCAAAACTCCAATCCCGCATTATTAATTTGTTTACGCAGGACTGTCGGACTGGGAAGCATACCACCCGGGAAAATATGTTTTTGAATGAAATCAATGTTTTTGCGGTAGTCTTCAAACAGATGATCCGCCATTGTTATTACCTGAATCGCTGCTTGTTTATTGGGTAGCAGACAATCATGTACCGTCTTGAAATAGGAAGGCCAGTATTTTTCACCTACAGCTTCAAACATCTCGATTGAGGCAATCCCGTCATAGTGCCCCACTTCGTCACGGTAGTCTTGCAAAACGATATCGACCCTGTCAGCCAACCCGGCATTGAACATCCGTTCCTTTGCATAGTCATGTTGCTCTTTGGAAAGCGTTAAACATTTCAACGTTGCACCGCGCTGGCCTGCTGCATATTCTGCAAAACCGCCCCAACCGCAACCGATTTCCAACAGATGATCGTCGTGTTTCATCCCCATCAAATCACAAATAGATGCATATTTCTGCATCTGTGCTTTTTCCAGACTTTCCTGCCCGGTAATGAACAGCGCCGAAGAATATGTCATCGTATCGTCCAGCCACTTTCCGTAAAAATCATTTCCCAGATCGTAATGGTATGCGATATTTCTCTTAGCCTGTTTTTTCGTATTGCGTTTCATCCAATGGCGTAGCCGCTCATACGCCCGCAATATTGCGGCGCCTGGATATTTTTTAGAAATCTCAAGAAAATTATCAAAAACCACATCCAAAAATGCCTGAAGGTCGGGTGTAACCCATTGCCCTTCCAAATAGCCATCAGTGAACCCGGCATCGCCTTCGCGTATAAGGCGGGCCCATATCGTATCATCGAGTGAGACCACCCGTGCATATTTGCCTGCTTGCGGGCCTTTCACACGGAAAACCCTGCCATCAGTAAGCTCTAATTCCAGAATGCCCCTTTGCAGTGCTTTCAAAGATGCAAACACCAACGCAAAATAGCGCGGCAGGTTTTTATGGCCATTTGTAGAGGTATAAATATTCATCCTCATCTCCCAATATGCCAATTCTAGCGCGATTCTGTAGTTTTTGCCAAGTTTTGTCTAATAGCACGCATAAATGGGCAAATTAGAGAACCCGTTCCAAGCTACTGATCAGCTTATCCACCTCTTCTTTTTGCGTGTAATGTACAAAACTCAAACGTAATACACCGTGGTCAGGATCAACACCCTGAGCTTCCAGACAACGCACCCCGTAGAAATCTCCGCCACCCGCCATGATGCCATATTGTACAAGCTGACCTGCAACATCCTCACCTCTTTGCTGTAAAGCAACTGCGACTGTTGATGCTTTTTGTGTGGCATCACGCGGTCCAATCAGACGCACCGAATTTTTATCACCCAGATAATCAAGCAAAGGCTGTAGCAGTTTAATTTCATGTGCACGCATCAGATCGTGTACATAACTCCCACGTCCCTTTGCATCCGCACCACCACCATTGTGATGCGCATAAAGCGCGTCAATATAGTCGGCCATGCCTGCTGAAGCGGCAATTTGCGCATGATCCGGCCCTGCTGGGGTAAATCGTTTATAAAGGCAGTCCGCATTGAAATAATGCGCCTGATTGGGAAGCTTTTCACCAAGTTCGCGTTTGATTGTCATAACACCCTGATGTGGACCATAGGTTTTATACGCAGAGAATAAATAGATGTCAGTT
Source organism: Amylibacter sp. (assembly GCA_021775375.1). Classification (GTDB taxonomy): domain Bacteria; phylum Pseudomonadota; class Alphaproteobacteria; order Rhodobacterales; family Rhodobacteraceae; genus Amylibacter. The sequence goes on from JAJFHY010000004.1 coordinate 2,782, forward strand.
CCCAGCTTTGAAACATCGGGAATACCGTGCGGTGCATAACTTACGCCGTCAACACAGGTAACAGCACCCGCAGCATGGGCTATCTTGCAGATGCCGGCCACATCATTGATTTCCCCCACAACATTAGAGCAATGCGGAAAACAGACCAGCTTGACCTTGTCATCCAAAAGCGCCGTCAGATTTTCAGGGTCAAGATGGCCGGTATCAGGGTCTATCTGCCATTCACGCAGTTCAATGCCGCGATCAGCCAAACGCCTCCACGGGCCGGTGTTAGCCTCGTGATCCTGATTGGTCACGACAATCGCATCACCTGCTTGCAGATAATCCCCGAAAGCATGGGCCAGAACATAAGTGTTTTGCGTAGTAGACGGGCCAAAACTTAGCTCGTCGGTATCAACCCCCATGATTGCAGCCAGACGTGTGCGTGCCTCGTCCATTTCTTCACCTGCCAAACGGCTGGCGTCATATGCGCTATAGGGTTGTACTTTGCGTTCCACATAATATCGGGTCAGACGATCAATAACCTGTTTGCAGGTATAAGACCCGCCTGCGTTTTCAAAAAAAGCCTGCCCGTCCAATACTGGACTGGAAAAAGCTGGAAACTGCGCGCGTACAAAATCAATATCTAACGTCATATGGAACCTCAAAAGTAAAAACAGCCCAACATTGCGTTGGTGTTTGCACCTTTGTGTTAATCAGTGCGAAGCGCAAGATGAAAAATCAACTAAAGCCCGCGTGCAATCAACCGCATCGCTTCAATGTTCGTAGCGCCCACACCTTCATTTTTAAAACCGCGATCCGCAGCATTACTGGCAATCACGACACCTAAAGGTCTGTTGATGTAGATGTATTGTCCATAAATCCCATGCGCAAAAAACTCGCCTTCTGTGGCACCCTTCGCGGGTATCCACCACTGGTAGCCATATTTTCGATAACCCGGCTTTGTTTTTGCACTGACGCGCGTTGAGGCACGCAACCATGCCTTTGGCACAATTTGCTGACCGCCATAGTGACCGTCTTGTGCCACCATCAGGCCAAACCTTGCATAATCACGCGTTGTCAAATTCAACCCACCAAGAGCAAAGGCCACCCCTTCCCCGTCGGTTATATAGTAGGGCTGTTTTTCAAACCCCAGAGGTGTAACTATTTTTTCAGAAATCAAATCCGTCACTGATCGTCCCGTAGCCCCGCGCACAACCATGCTGATCACATGGGTGTCGATGGAAACATATTGCATCACGGTTCCGGGCTTGGCAAAACTGTCTTTCAGGCCGGCGGCGAAATCGTCCAGAGACCCGCCCAGCGCAATTTCACGCCCCATACGATTAATGTCGGAGTTTTTATCAAGATAATCCTCATCGAATGTTACACCACTGGACATTTGCAAAACATTGCGCAGTGTTGCCGCTTCATAAGCACTGCCTTTCAGCAATGGCGCATATTCTATCACCGGATCGTCAATGGAGGCTATTGTACCATCTGCAAGCAAGATACCGACCAAGGCCGACAAAAAGCTTTTGGCAACCGACCAGGATATACGGCGATCATCAGCACCTGTGCCTAAAAAGTAATTTTCAAAGGCAATCTGCCCGTCCTTCAACACGATAAGCGAGGTTACATTGCGCGCCTTGATCCAGTCGTTCACCGCTGACGGCAATTCAATTGATTTCCCGTTTACCAGATCGCTAACATTGCCAGGACCCCGTGATATGGGTGCGTTTAAAAATGCTTCATCCATATGGCTGAAATTGTGAACGATCTTTTCTGCGTTAAACAAACTGTTAACCGCCATTAATCGTGTAAGTTCCTCGCGTTTCCATATGGCTATAGCGCTAAGGATTAGAACAACAATCAGGGCGCCTCGAATGGCCAATCTCATAAAACGTGGCATAAAAAATCTCATATTACCTAAAATTATGTCTATTCACGCATAGCATCAATCATTTCGGAAATCATACAAACATCAGTACAACCTTACGTCATGCTTTTGGCAGTTTGGCTGCAAATAATAAATGCGAACCCATTCGCCGCCATTTTGTTAAACACCTTTGCCATCATATTGATCTTAATAAAGAGTATTCAAAACTGCACATTAAATGTTAGAATTATGCGATCTCAAAAATTGTAACAAACGCCGTATTAACTATTCAATGGGTCGCTTTTTCTTGACCTGTGACAAAATGCGCACCTATAGTTTCCCAACGGCCTTGGGGGAGGAACGCGCGGAAGGTCCCGAGGAAAATACAGGTTGCCCGAAAGCATTCGATTAAAAGGCTTTCATCGCATTTACACTCGCCTTTCGCTGCAAAATGGGGATATATTCATGTCAATAAAACCACCGTTTACAGACGTAAACATCAAAAAACAGGAATCGGGATTCTACGAAAATAACAGCCTCCCGATTGCTCTGATCAGTAAGGGTATCATGGTCGCCCTGGTGCTCTGGGCACTGATCTTTCCGGCAAATGCCAATGGCACGCTGGGCAGTCTTAACGGCAAATTGCTGGAAATCTTCAACCAGTTTTACATCGTCATCGTCGGCTTCTTTGCCTTCTTCTTGCTTGTTGTTGCGGTTATTCCGTCGACGGGCCGTCGCATTATGGGCGTACCGGGCGAAAAGCCCGAGTTTTCGAACTTCTCGTGGTTCTCGATGATGTTCGGTGCCGGTCTGGGTGTTGGCCTGATGGTCTTCGCCACGGCGGAACCTCTGAGCCTCTGGGGCTCGAACCCGATTGTGGTTTCAGGCGAAGTGCGCGGCAACACAGAAGAGTCCATTCAATCGGCCTATCGCTATACCTTCGCGCATTACGGCTTCCACGCATGGTCGATCTATGTGGTGACCGGCCTTTCGCTGGCCTACTACGCCTATACCCGTAATATGCCGCTAACCATCCGCTCGGCTCTGACGCCGCTCTTTGGCAGTGCCATGAACGGTTTCTTTGGTCATATCGTTGACGTTCTGGGTGTTGTCGCCACGATCCTGGGTGTGTCCGTGACCATCGGTTTCGGCGTCAGCCAGTTCATCGACGGTCTCTATGCGATCACTGGTGTTGAATGGGTCATGAATATGGGCGGCGAAGTGCCTACACCGTCAAAAGCAGGCCTGATTGCCGGTCTTCTGGCGATCATGACCATGTCGATCATCTCGGCCGTGTCGGGTGTTGGACGGGGCGTTAAGTACCTGTCAAACCTCAATCTGGTTCTGTCGCTGATCCTGCTCTTAACCTTTGTGTTCTTCGGCTCATTCGGTTTCGCGATGACCACATACGGTTCGGCATTCATCGATTATATCATCAACTTCTTCTCAATCAGCTTTGGGTCCTACGGGCCTCAGTCTGCGGCCGAATTTGCCGCAACTCTGCCCGAGGCTGCCAAGCCATTGGCCAGTGAACTTTACGCTGGTGCCACCAACGCATGGGGCGCATGGGGAGGCTCTGTAGGCTTCGAGACCTTTAAGTCGGGTCTTGAGGGTGCTGCAGTTGAACTGGATGAGGAAACACTAATGGCAGCCTACGCTGCCGGTAACGATGGCCGTCAGTTTGGTTGGCAGTCCGCCTGGACGACCTTCTACTGGGCTTGGTGGATCGCATTCTCACCCTTTGTTGGCCTCTTTCTGGCCCGCATCTCAAAGGGTCGTACCGTGCGTGAATTCATCATCGGGTGCGTTATTGCACCGGCACTGGTATGCTTTGCCTGGATGACCATCCTCGGTGGTACCGCGATTGATCTGGAACTGAACGGGGCTGCACAAGGTGCTATCACCGGCGCGTCCCAAACCAACCAGTTGTTCGCA
>JAJFHY010000031.1 GCA_021775375.1 Amylibacter sp.
TGTCAGACCTGATGTATGTCTGGATTGATCCACGCATAGACTTTGAAAGCAGGGAAACTTAAATGGCGTTGTTCAAGTCCCCCCTATCGAAGCGAAGATGGTCCAATTTCAAAGCCAACCGCCGTGCCTATTGGTCTTTGAGGATATTCAGCATCCTGTTTGTGATCTGCTTGCTTGCAGAAATAGTGGCGAACGACAAACCATTGCTGGTGAGTTATAAAGGCGACTTATACACGCCTGCGTTCAGTTTTTACACCGAAGTCGATTTTGGTGGCGAATTTGAAACCGAAGCCGAATACCCATCCCACGAAGTCCAGTGCCTGATCAAATCCGGTGGGTTGGAGGCTTGTTTGGACGATCCCGAAGCAACAACAGCTGATATTGAAGATGGCACGTTTGACGGGCAGAAAATTCAGGCCGGTTGGATGTTATGGGCCCCTGTCCCATATAGCTTCAACACCATTAACTATGATGTACAAACTGCCCCTTCGCCACCTGATGCAAAACACCTGCTGGGCACGGATGATCAAACGCGCGACGTGTTGGCGCGTATTATTTATGGGTTCCGGATTTCTATTCTGTTTGCATTTATAGTTGTCGGCATTTCATCCACCTTGGGCGTTGCCGCCGGTGCGGCACAAGGTTATTTTGGCGGCATTGTTGATCTGTTATTCCAGCGCTTTGTTGAAATATGGATCAGTATGCCCTTGCTTTATGTGATCATAATTTTGTCCGCTATTTTCAGTATGAATTTCACAATTCTTACTTTTATAGTAATTCTGTTTGCCTGGACGGGACTTGTCGGGCTGGTGCGTGCCGAATTCCTGCGCGCGCGGAATTTCGAATATGTCCGCGCTGCACGCGCTATGGGCGTCCCGAACTGGAAAATCATGCTGCGCCATCTTTTACCCAACGCAATGGTTGCAACATTGACGTTTTTACCATTCGCAGTAACCGGTGCCATCGGAACATTAACATCTCTGGATTTTCTGGGCTTTGGACTACCGCCATCATATCCATCACTGGGTGAGTTGGCATTGCAGGCCAAAAATAACCTGCAAGCCCCGTGGCTTGCTTTTGCCGCCTTTTTCACAATCTCGACAATGCTGTCCCTTCTGGTGTTCATATTTGAAGGTGTGCGTGATGCATTCGACCCACGGAAAACCTTTCGATGAGCGAACCTGTACTGGAAATCAACAACCTGACCATTCGTTTTGGAGATGATCCTAATGCGATTGAAAATGTCAGCCTGACCATAATGCCGGGCGAAACCGTGGCCTTGGTGGGCGAAAGCGGGTCGGGTAAATCGATCACCGCACTGGCAACCATTGATTTGCTGCCCGACAGTGCCACAGTCACAGGTTCGGCCAAATACCGTGGCACTGAAATGATCGGGGCCTCTGATAAAACCTTACGTCAAGTGCGTGGCAACGACATCAGCTTTATCTTTCAGGAACCGATGACATCACTGAATCCGCTGCACACCATTGAACGGCAACTGGGGGAAAGCCTGGCACTGCATCAGGGCATCAGCGGCAAAGACGCACGTGGGCATATTCTGGAGCTGCTTCACAAGGTTGGCATACGCGACCCCGAAACACGCCTGAACGATTACCCCCATACCCTGTCGGGTGGCCAACGCCAGCGTGTGATCATCGCCATGGCTTTGGCCAACAAACCCGATCTGTTGATTGCCGATGAACCGACAACTGCGCTGGATGTTACCATTCAGGCGCAAATTCTGGAATTGTTGGCAGAGCTGCAAAAAACAGAGGGCATGGCGCTTTTGTTCATCACCCACGACCTGGGGGTCGTGCATAAAATCTCGGATCGTGTCAACGTCATGCAGGGTGGCCATATAGTCGAAGCCGGGCCAACCAAAGATATCTTCAACAATCCGCAAAACGAATATACAAAAATGTTGCTGTCTGCCGAGCCGGCGGGCGAACCTATACCGGCCAAGGAAGATGCACCCGTAATTGTCAGCGCCGAAAATCTGCGGGTCTGGTTTCCGATCAAGCGCGGTTTGATGCGCAGGGTTGTTGGACATATCAAAGCAGTCAATGACGCGACCTTCACGATACGTGCGGGCGAAACCCTTGGGATTGTCGGTGAAAGCGGGTCGGGTAAAACCACACTGGCACTTGCGGTCATGCGCCTGATTTCATCCACCGGCAAGATTGTATTTTTGGGCGATCGCATTGATCAATTGAAGTCCAAAGGCCTGCAACCACTGCGCCGAGATATGCAAATGGTGTTTCAGGACCCATACGGATCACTTAGCCCGCGTATGACGATAGAACAGATTATTGCCGAAGGGCTTGGTGTTCACGAGCTGGAGCCGGGGCAAGACCAGCGCCAACTGGTCAAAAACATCATGAATGAGGTTGGTCTTGAAGCCAGTATGATGAACCGCTACCCGCACGAGTTTTCGGGTGGTCAACGACAACGTATCGCGATTGCGCGTGCGATGATCCTGAAACCGAAACTGGTCATTCTGGATGAACCGACATCGGCACTGGATATGACAGTACAGGTTCAGATCGTGAACTTGTTGCGCGATTTGCAACAAAAATACGGACTGGCATTTATGTTCATCAGTCACGACCTGAAAGTCGTACGCACAGTTAGTCACAAAGTGATCGTGATGCGGCAGGGTGATGTTGTGGAAATCGGCACCGGCGAACAGATTTTCAATGCACCCACCACAGATTACACCCGCGCACTGATCGCGGCCGCGATTGATCTGGAAGTTAAATCAGGTGCATCTGAATAGTTATCAACCTAAGACATTTGCACCTTGACAAACCAAGATAAGAATGAAAAATCAGCACTCGTGAACCGATAGCTCATCTGTAGAGAGTACCTGACTAAGAATCAGGGGGCCAGGGGTTCGAATCCCTTTCGGTGCACCAACCACTTCCCCCTATTATGACAGTGCATATTTAGAGCGGTTTAGTTGCGTGTTATCAAAGCTTTGGGAATACAGTTATCAAAATGATCTCAGGTGATGTTTTGAACTAACGAAAGGGGCTGGGTCTGGTTGTTCGGAAATACTATTTTGCAATCCTACCCAGTTCAACAAAGTTTGTCTCTGACAACACTCTTTGCAGCCATTAACTCAAGTACACTTCACTGTCACCTTTACAAGCTGAAATTTCCGCTGCTGGCATCAGGCAAAATGCAGTGGATAGGCCGTCAGCTTCGGCTGATGAATTTGATACCACACTTACTTCAGACCAAACCCCGCCTGCGTATCCGGTACGTGGGTCAAGAATATGCCCAACTGTGCCATTTGCGTTGAACGTCGTTCCCAAAAGGGCCGAAGTTGCAATTGACCTGTTGTGTAATGGTATATTCTGATCTTGACTATTACGCAGTTCAACTTGCCATCCATCCCCTTTAGGCCCCCCACCTAATGTTGCGATCTCTCCGGCATTCACCAACGCGCTTGTTACGCCATTATCACTGAGAAGCTTTTTGACTTTGTCGGCAATGTATCCTTGCGCGATCCCGTTGAGCGTCAGCATTACGCCAGCGCGATCAAATGAAACTTGTTGGGTTGAAAATTCGACATGGTTCCAGCCGGTCACAGACAGGGCCTGATGAATGCGCTTTTCCGTGGGGTATCGGCCAGCTGAAAAGCTTTCGGCATAAAGCGACCATAGTGCCTGCACTGTGGGGTCGAATGCACCTTTAGTGCGTTCATTAAGTCGGGAACAAAGCGACAAAAGCTCGATCATCTCGAACGCCGGTTCATGTAAAACACCCTCATTGTTGAGTCGCGAAATTTGGCTATCGGCCTGATAAAGGCTAAAGATTTTTTCCAACCGATGGATTTCGTCAACCGCGTTATTTATCAAACGATCCGCGTCGGGGTGTTCAAGAATGATATGCGCATTGGCACCCAATGCGATGCCACGCCATTGTTTCAGGTCATTACTAGCACGTGCACCCACAGCCGGCAGCGCGGCAGCCCCTGCTATGATTGTCAAAATTTTTCTGCGTGTTGTCATTCTGATGATCCCAGAGCTACAGATTTAAACTCTACGGGTGAAAGCACAATATCTATTGGTATGTCGTCAAGTAGCATCACTTCACCCCCATGTTCATCTATAAATTTATTGGCTTTCATAATGTCGCCGAACGGGGCAATTTCGGGTGCACCCATACCACCGATGGCGTCCGAACCAACCACGAAAAAGGCCGTACTGGCATCAATCCAGTTTTCACTGCCCGGTTCCAACCAGCTGACAGCTTTACCCATGTCGTTGACATACAAAACCAATATCTCTGCGGATTGTTCGGGTGATTTAAGATAGGCGATCCCGTCGCGCACCTGACTAAACCACAATGGTGCCAGAAAGCCGGCCAGATGCACCTGTGCTTTTGGCCCTTGGTGTTCCAAAATAACCATCTGACAATAATGCCCGGCGGCATCTTCCGACAAGGCAAGCGGCTCTGGCACGACAAGTCCGGCGGCGTCTTCTTTACAGCCAGAGATCAATACCAACGACAAAAGCAATGCAAATGTATGTCTCATAATTCTATCCTACGTATTGCCAACCACGCCAAAAACAACGTTATAACCGGCCAAATCAATAAAGACGTTAATTGCCCGGCTAAACCCGATGCGCCACCTGCTGCCCCAATGCCCGACGCCAGCACGGAAACAGATGCAACAGGTGTATTAATCAAGCGAAAGGCGTCAGCCGGATTGGCAACTAGCAGCCAAGGGAAAATTGTTTTGGTAAAGCTGCCGCCATCGTCCGCGACCAATGCACCAAGTAGACCAAGATCATACAGAACCACACAGACAAGCCAGATTATAATCACAATCCCGGATGCCGCACCGGTTTGGCGCACAAGGCAGGATACAAGATACCCAATCCCTAAAAAAGCCGCCCCCAGTGCCAAAGACGTAAAGAACAATTTCACCAAAGGTGTAAATGACAAATCAGCCGGCCCGTATTGCCATATAGTCAGGAGTGCGGCCAAACCCAACCCGACCCCAATAGCGAATGCCAGAACTGCCAAATGGGCCAGAAACTTGCCAATCAGGATTTCGATGCGTGACACAGGATATGTTAAATTTAATGCAAGGGTTCCGCGTTCTGCTTCGCCTGCAATCGCATCAAACGAAAGCAACAAACCTATTAGCGGAATCAGATAGACCGAAAGGGTAGTGATCGATGTTGTGGCAATAGTTAGCGGATCAACGCTTAATGTCCCTGTGGGCGCACCGCCCGCCAGCGTCAAAACGGCTGTGAATAAACCCATCAAGATCACCGAGGTTGCGACCCACATGTTGCGACGTGCAATTATCAGTTCAAGCGCTGAAATTGTGAATACAGACACTACATGCCCTCCTGATTGTCGACACTGTAATGTCGGTACAACTGTTCAAGGCTGGACGGGGTGACGTCCACATCTTTGATCACTTCACCAAAGGCAGTGATCTGACCCAGCACCGCCACTTTTTCGTTTTGCAGACAAGTCAGTGAAATTGACTGCCCGTTCACGCGGGTGCCACCAAGTTCATGTGCAACACGGTCAGCGTGGTCTGGCGTCGTTGTTACTTTGACGTTAATAGGCAATCGCGCGTTTTGACGAAGCTGCTCAAGATTGGCATTTGCAACAAGCTTACCTTTGCTCATAATCGCAATTCTATCAGTCCGCGTTTCAAGCTCGGTCAAAGCATGTGAAGATAATAAAACCGCTGTACCGGCATTGGCTAGGTCACGGACAATATCATAAAATTCGTGCCGCGAGATCGGATCAAGCCCACTTGTCGGCTCATCCAGCAGGGCCAGTTTCGGTTTGCCCAACACAGCTTGCGCTAACCCAATTCTTTGTCGCATCCCTTTGGAATATGTTCTGATTTTCCGGTCTGCTGCATCACTTAGCCCAACACGATCCAACAGATCATCTGCCATACGTGGCGTAATTGATTTCAGACGCGCGAAGTGGCGAAGTTGCTCACGCCCCGATAATGCGCCGTGAAATGCTACGCTTTCTGGTAGAAAACCGATTGATTGACGGGCAAGACGTGATCCCGGCACTGTACCGAGAACCTTGATCGAACCTGATGAAATTGGCGTCAACCCAAGGATCATGCGTATCAAGGTGGTCTTACCAGCACCATTATGCCCCAAAAGAGCAACCCGTTCACCGGCCTGAACTTTCAGATTCACCCCGCAAACCGTTTTCAGGGCTCCATAGTGTTTGTATACATTATCAATCATAAGGGCTGTCATCACATGTCTTTCCATGCAGGGATTTCAGGCAGCACCGGTTGCATAAGGGGGCTACGGTCAATAACGCCACCCGGCAACATTGCCGGAAAGGCCGATTGTGACCAGCGTATTAACTGCACTGCGGGTGAGCCGAGTAATGTTCTTGCGGCAGGCTGGGTCCAAAGCACATGATCCATAATGTCGTTCGGGCGATAAGCACTGTCTGCAATCCCATCCCCATCAAGATCAAAGGCTGCGTGATCAGACCAATAGTTGCCTGTACCTCCAACGCTCCAATCAACCCATTTAGAGCCAACATATTTTACCTGCGTGCGGTTAGCGATAAAAGCATTACCATAAATTTCATTTTTTTCTGATCCGGCTGTAAAGTGAACGCCAATTGTACAGCTATCAAACGAATTCCCCTGAAAACTATTCTTGTGGGAATTGTAAATGAACACGCATTTGTCACCAACCTGTTCGATCCGGTTTGAAACGACGGCGCTCTTGTTTGTGTAGTTCATCATGATCCCATGATCGCGGTCTTTACTTGAAAGGTTCCCTTCGATCCGGACATTGTTGGAATACATAACGGCATAACCAAGATGGTTACCTATCGATATATTGTCTGAAATTATACTATCGTTTGCGTACATGTAATGCACGGCGAAGCGAAGGTCGCGGAAGCGATTACCTGCAAAAATGTTATCTCTTGAAGTGTTGACAAACACCCCGTCCCTACCCCAGCGCACATCATTTCCAATTACACGCGCTCCGGGTGCATTCCAGATATAAATGCCATTGCCGCGATCATTCATGCGGTGATCTTTTCGGCCTTCAATCACATTGCCGGTGACCAATACATCTTTGGGCCCATGTACATCGATACCCACCAGATTACCCAAAACCTGATTGCCCTCAATCACTGCCCGGTTGGCAAACTTTGTAAGTGTTATACCCGCATCAAGCCCTTCTCCGGCTGAGCCCGACCCAATCACTGTTAAACCTTGCAGGGTAACATCCTCGGCTTTAACCGTAATTACCGAGCCAAGTTTATGCCCGTCTATGGTTGTCTCATTGCCGATCAACGTCAGCGGTACATCAATTTCTATTGGCCCCGAATAAGTGCCAGATGACAGGCGAAGGATATCCCCCGCCTGTGCAATTTTCAAAACTTCGATAAGGGCGTCCGTTTTAGTCGGCACAACACGGTCCACCGCCCCGGCCAACGCCGGAACAAGCAAACCAATTAGCAAAATTGCGAGACGCATCATCGAAGTAATCCTTACGCAGGCTCAACCAGCATACGTCCGCGCATTTCCATATGCAACGCATGGCAGAACCACTGGCAATAGAACCAATGCACACCGGGGCGATCCGCAGTAAACGTAACTGAAGAGGTCGCTTGCGGCCCGACTTCCATACAGACACCGTGATTACCAAGGGTAAATCCATGTGTAAGGTCGTCAACATCATCAACGTTCGTTATGTAAATTGTAACCTCATCACCTTGTTTGACGCGGAACTCTTCCATTGAGAACGTTGGCGCGGCAGAATACATATATACCCGCACTTTGTTTCCGTCACGAATGACCTCATCATGGCCATCCTCAAGTTCAACACCATCGGCTTTTGCCTGTGCACGCGCTTCATCCCACATTGGATTGTCACGTGACCAGATCGCATCAGGTGTCACTTTTGAACGGTGCACAATGATACAATCGTGTGGTTCGGCAAATGTCGGGCTATCATGAACTACCTTAGGCACATCCAAGGTAATATCGATCAATTGTTCACACTCCGGTTTCAGCGGGCCAACATTCAGGAACCGGTCTTTGGAAAACTTGTTCAGAGAGACAAGCCATTTACCGTCCGCCTCTTTGGTCTCACCCATAGATGTGTGGTTATGCCCGGGTTGATACATCACGTCAGTTTTTGACACGATCGGATCAACGTCTTTGCCGGCGTAAAGTTGAACAGCTTTCTCGATATCCCATTTTACCATTTGGCTATCAAGGAACAGGGTTGTATAGGCCATTCCTTTGCCGTCAAATGCAGTGTGAAGTGGTCCAAGACCAAGTTCCGGTTCAGCTACAATACAAGAACGCGGTTCTGCTCCATCAAATACAGCCTGAAGTTTGTCATACTGAATCACGGACACTGTCGGGGACAGTTTGCCGTTAATCATAACGTATTTACCGTCCGGGGATGAGTTCACACCATGCGGGCTGTTTGGGATCGGGATATAGACGGTCAGATCTGATCCTTTGCGACCATCCAGAACTTTGACACCATTATGAACTTCGTATTTACCGGCTGCCACAGCTGCTTCGATACGTTCCAAGTTGAACACAACGGCGTGGTCCATTTCGGCTTCCATCATGCCTGCCAAACTGGTTGCGCCCTCAGAGTTATAACTGGAAGAAATCGCATACTTCCCTTGATAATCGCAATCGACGTTATCCAGGTTGCCGGTGACCATAACCTGCCAGGAAATTTCCATAGTGTCGCCATCGATGGCGGTAAAGATGGACACATAGTTTTCGACGTCATCCATGTTGGTACCGTCGTTAACCAGCGGCACACGGTGTTCTCCGTTTGCAAACACATATCCTGTGCGCGGGAACTTTTGTGGGCGCAGCCCGTGAATATCCGAGGCGTTCGGAATTTCAATCATCTTATCACACTTCATGAATTTACAATCGACACGGGCAACACGAGTGTTAGCCTTGTCATTCATGAACAGATAACGCCCGTCATATGTGCCATCTGTAAAAGACATGTGCGGGTGGTGAAGATCGCCGTTTTCGTAAACGTCTTTTCCACGTTTTGCCAGAAAATCCTTGGTTTCCTGCATCATGCCATCACGCATAATTTTCTTGGATTCGTTGGTATCACCCCAACCAGTTGCCGAACAACGGTTAAACACGGGAACCCGCATCAACTCGCGCATGGACGGAACACCCAAAATGCGCAATTCGCCAGCCTGACCTGATGACCAGAAGCCGTAGTATTCGTCAAGATCACCCATAGCCACTTCGTTGGAAGCTGCGGCTGCAGGGGATGCCAACATGGTACCGCCACCAACCGCTGCAAGCGCGCCAGCCATAGCGACACCTTTAACCGGACCTGTTAGAACATCGCGCCGCGATATTCCATGTTTTGTTTGATTTTCATCAGACATATCAATTCTCCTTAGTTGCGTTTATATTTGGATGGTTAGTCAAGCGGTCCATAACATCGCCGGATTGGTGGATGCTTTGCGCCACTTTTGCCCGTCGTTTTACCGTCTTGATACATACGGGGCATTTCGTCTTGTCCTGATAAAGAACCTGGCAGTGCAGGCAGGACAGGCATTCATTTGGGTTGATCTCGCCAGTTGGATGGATCGCCTGAACGAAGCATTCTTTAGCGCATATCTGACAGGGGCTACCGCATTCTTTGTAACGTTTCAGCCAGTCAAACATCCGTAGACGACCCGGGATCGCAAGTGCAGCACCCAGTGGACATAGGTAACGGCAATAAAACCGTTCTATAAATAGTCCCGCACCCAATATAACCGCTGCAAACAACACATAGGGCCAGCTACGTACAAATTTTAAAATGATTGAGGTTTTGAACGGCTCTATTTCGGCGAAATGCTCGGCCAAAGGAATTGACACCAACGACAAACCAAATAACCCCAAAAAGATAATGTATTTAAGTGGCCAAAGCCGTTCGTGCAAACCCCAGGGTAACGTCCATTGTGGAACTTTGAAAAACCGCGCGATCTGGTTGGAAAGTTCCTGCAAAGCACCAAACGGGCAAAGCCAGCCACAAAATCCACCACGCCCCCAAAACAACAAAGTCACGGATACAGACACCCATAGAATAAACACCAGAGGATCCATCAAGAAAGCATCCCAACTGAAACCATGTGTGAGCGATGCGCCTAGCGCCATCAGGTTCACAATCGACAACTGCGCATTCTGGTGCCAACCCAGAAAAACCAGCGTCAGCAACAAGAAACCCATGCGGAACCAATAATATCCACGGGTATTTCTAGTGGCTTGTATCTGAAAGAAAAATACACCGGTCAAGACGATTAACATCGCAATGAGAACACCGATCTCAATCTTTTTACTTTTCCATATCCGCTGCCAAAGAGCTGCACGAGCAGCGCTGTCTTCGTCGGATGATACCACTGGATCAGCAACTACCGGTGTCAGGGCAGTCAGGTACTGTGGCGGGATCGTGTAGCCCAGATCAAACGTCAGATAAGTTTTCTCAACCGGGCCAACAACCCGTTGTGCCAATAGCTGAATACGCCACGGTTTGGTTGGGTCAAAATCAGAATTGGCTGGTATTTTGAATATGTCCAATTCGTTAAAAGTCGGTGCACCTTTTGCGGTCAATTCGCCTAGACGTCGTTGTTGGCGGTCATGAAAACGTACCGACACATCACCTTGAATTAGCTGAATGCGGTCAAAGATCCCGCCCCGCACATAACCTGAGCCCTTATAGGAATACGCGCCGCGCCCCATCAACAATATTGCCTGCTCACCCTCTTCCAGCCATGTGACCAGATTTTTATATTCCGCGTCTCCCATCAGGCTAAGGCCAATAGAAGGGGCGGAAACCAAAGCAGTTTGCATGTCGATATATGTGTCTTCAGGACTTCCTTTTGAGGCATGTTTAAGAACACGCGCGTCACCAGTATCTTCAAATGCCTGATTGATCTGGCCTACGTCCAGCGTCATTCGCCGCACAGATCCATCACCCGATAGTGTAGACCAATCTTTGACCCCCTTTTCATCCATATTCAGAACATGGGTAGGGCCCGCGTTCGCGGCGTCATTATTCAACCCGCCAAGGCCAAGCGCACGCGCAACCTTGATGCTGGAACGGACAACAGAATCGTCGATGATCATAATTGTCACCGTCGCTCCCGAGATAATATCCAAATCGTGCCCCGACCCGCCCGCAGCGGCCTCTGCAACAATATCCAGACCTGAGTAAGAGGCCGTAAGCGCCTTGATTTTGCGATCGGGTATGCCAATCAAAACGATGGGTTCAGAATGTTTTACCAGTTCCGCGCGCATCAATTTTCCATCTGGATCAATCGCTACCATCACATGGATCGGCTTCCCGGAATAACCCGTGGTGCTTACAAAATCTGATGTGATAAAGGCATATCCAATAGTTTCACTGTCTCGTAAAATCGGAGCAACAGGAATATCTTCCTGTATAGCACCATAAGCCGAGGCACCTTTGATAAATTCGCTGGCAGGAATGTCTGAAATAAATTTTTGGATGATTGGCACAGTCTGCGCATGTGCCATACCGGCTAACGCCAAGACAATTTGGAAAATGGCGATAAGACGAAGAAATTTAGTAAAAATGAGACCGGATGTCTTGTTCAAACCCATGGTTCACCCCATGGAAGTAAGGCCATCTCGACTGGCTCTATGAATAAGATAGAGGTAAATGTAGTCATTATATTTGTTACTTTTGTGATTGGGGGGCCGCGATTTGCAGCCCAATAGTGTTCAGGACCTTCAGGAAGCCGTTCCCGTACCGTTAAAAAATTTGTTGTGGTAAATTTCAATCGGGCAAAAGCACCTAAATTCACGGCGTTCAAACCTTGAAAACTTGAAGATGCGACCAGACAAGACGAACAATGATCGCAATCATTTGCAGGGATTTTATCTTCCTGTTCTAATTGGATAAAGTAGCTTGAACCATCACCACATATTTCCACCCAAATACCGCCATGTTGCGCCATGAAAGGTGTCGATTGACCAATAAAAACCGCAAAAGCCAGAACAAATGACAGCATCCACCGCATATGAGAAAAACCCCTCGTACAACGGCGATTTTCACTTTGTGTTGTTGGCTTTAGCATAAAGTAATGACTCGAAAAGGTTGATTATCTTGGCTTTGATAATGCGCGCCACTAGTTCCGTCTTTGACTTAAATCAAGGTTTATACTTTCCAATTCCGCAAAATGGTGTTTTCAGAAAATGTCTCGCGATAGATAACTAGATTTGAAATATCGATCCAGTTTGGATGCTTACCCGAAATTACGCTTTCCAAGCATGTGTTGCATTGATCAGTTGAAACCGCAGCCTTGCTCCCCATAGCTGCCAATTGACGATATTCATTAAATGACTGTTTTCAAATCTAAGGTCAGATATGTGAACTTCGTTTGAAAAAGGAATTTAATATTATGGCACCGCACCTTCTAGTTTAGCCATAAATTTAACATATCCGCACATAACACACTATAATCACTGCAATATTATAGATTATATTCTTCAAACCATGCGAAAAACGTATACTTTCCCTATAAATTCCCTGTTAACAGTGAATTTGGTAGTCCGCTCGGACTATCTCATTTCAATTGGCTGTCCTTTGATCCCCGCCGATTAATACCGGATCTTAGCGATGGTTGCGCATCTCGTTCATTCTGGCACTCTATGCAAAGCTTCACGCCCGGGATTGCGTCTCTGCGTGCCTCTGGAATTGGCTCCTCGCATTCAACGCAATGCGTTGGACTGGCGCCGACCGGGCCGCGCTGTAATTGCATACGTTTGAGTTCATCCTTGATCGATGCTTCAATCTGCTCGTTCACTGCGCCGTCTCGCGCCCAACCTCCGGCCATGGCATACTCCTTCTATCTGAGAGTACATTCGGATCAGCCCGTTGCCAATCCTGTTTTAGACTTTCCGGCATGTCCCAGTTGGGACACTATATTAAGTCTTTGTTCTTATGTATTTTTTCAAAATAACGCAGTGCTGCAATCAACTGATTATCGGCAGAATTGTATCTAGGGTTGATACACATACAACAAGAGGGCCAGAGGCTATACAATAAAAAACGCCCCGTATCCCTACGAGGCGTTCCTAATTATATACTCAAAGCGTCAGGCTATTCAGCCCTTCTCTTCAATGATCTCCACCATGTGGGAAACTTTAGCCACCATGCCACGTACGGAAGGTGTATCTTCCAGTTCACGTGTTTTGTGCATTTTGTTCAGGCCTAGACCGATCAAAGTCTGGCGCTGTTTGGCCGGGCGGCGGATCGGGGAACCGATCTGTTTTACAACGATTGTTTTAGCCATCTAACTCAAGCCTCCGCAGCTTCGGGTGCAGCAGGGGCTGCATCTGTTTTTGGCAGAATGTCAGAAACTTTCTTGCCACGACGTTGTGCAACGTTACGCGGGCTGGCTTCTTTACCCAAACCATCAATGGTTGCGCGGATCATGTTATACGGGTTTTGCGACCCGATTGATTTCGCAACAACGTCTTGAACGCCAAGCATCTCAAAGACAGCACGCATTGGGCCACCTGCGATAATACCGGTACCTTGTGGTGCAGTCCGCATCACAACTTTACCTGCGCCGTGACGGCCATTTACGTCATGGTGCAATGTACGGCCTTCACGCAGCGGTACACGGATCATTTGGCGTTTGGCTTGTTCTGTGGCTTTACGAATGGCTTCTGGAACCTCTTTCGCTTTACCTTTACCAAAGCCTACACGGCCTTTTTGATCGCCAACAACGACGAGTGCTGCGAAGCCAAAGCGTTTACCGCCTTTAACTGTCTTGGACACACGGTTGATCGCAACCAAACGATCTTGAAATTCCGGTGTTTCGTCGCGATCGCGACCCCGGCGGTTGTCATCTCTAGCCATTGCGGCCTCCTGGATTTCGGGCTTGCACCCATTTTTTACCAACCCAAGTGAGGCAGAAAGCCTCCCGGGTCATCGAGGTGGGCATTGCACCCACCTACGTTTCTTAATTCGCGCAATTTGTTCCGAAAACCGGTTCCCACTTTTCGGATTGCACTTGGATTTAGAACTTCAGACCACCCTCACGGGCAGCGTCAGCGAGTGCTTTTACTTTACCGTGGAACAAAAATCCGCCACGATCGAAGTAACATTCTTCAACCCCTGCTTTTTTCGCACGTTCGGCAATTGCCGTACCGACTTTAGCAGAAGCTTCAACATTGTTTTTACCCACAAAACCC
>JAJFHY010000032.1 GCA_021775375.1 Amylibacter sp.
GTACCTGAACGAGCGCGGCCAATGATAAGGAATTTTTTTACATCTTTATTCTGGGGTGAAATCAGGCTTTTACCGTACACTTTCATTTCAACCCATAACCCGCGAAAAGTAGCCCGGTCCC
The DNA here is from genome assembly GCA_021775375.1 of Amylibacter sp. Taxonomy (GTDB): domain Bacteria; phylum Pseudomonadota; class Alphaproteobacteria; order Rhodobacterales; family Rhodobacteraceae; genus Amylibacter. The sequence continues at coordinate 122 of JAJFHY010000032.1, forward strand.
TATGCCATCGGCCTGCACGATATTTAGTATCAACAGGTGCCTGCTTTTGGATATCGATTAGAATATCATTCATTTTATGCATAAATAATTCACTTTTCATCAAACGAGAGAGGCTAATCAACCTTTCGGTTTACCCAGATATACGTATATGGTGATCATTTTCAATGCCCAGCAGCTTAATCAACAAATAGTTACAACTAAAGGCCCAAAAACTTTCGCATTTTAAAATGCTTGGCAAATTCAAGGATTAAGAATAGCCCAACCACACCCGCAATAGTTCCCAAAGAGATATGTAGCCATAAACTTGAAACCTCAAATTGCTGGGTAACAGTACATATTTCTGCAGTGAAAAATACAGCCTAACATGACCAAAAACAACTAACAGAATAGCAAGACCACGCACTACATCAATCCAAATGACTCGACCACAAGATTTGATTTAGCTGGTATTCCTTGTCTCTTAATCGTCATAAAATACAGCTCTTGTAAAAATACAGCACATTATATTCTGGTATCACCCACCACCTTAAAAGGCTAGTTTTCAAAGCGTCATAAATAATCTACAAAACATAGCAGACAACCAAGATATACTTCTGTGCAACCTTATGTAAATTTGCAGGAAATAAGTTAGGAATTTAAATGCGAATTGCTTTTTTGGGATGCGGCTACGTTTCCAATATGTACCGATTGACAATGGAAAAATATCCGCAACTTGAACTTAGCGGTGTATTCGATCTTGAACGATCTCGCGCTGAAACCATGGCGCGACTGACGAATTCTAAAGTATATGCATCTTTTAATGACCTATTAAATGATGATGTTGAATTGGTTCTTAATCTAACCAACCCTGCCGAACATTACGAAACGACAAAAGCCTTGTTGAATGCTGGCAAGCATGTTTTTACAGAAAAGCCTATCGCATTAGATCTTAGCGAAGCGCAAGAGCTTGTTGCTCTGGCTGAACGAAAATCCCTTTTACTTAGCTCAGCCCCGTGTACATTGCATAATCCTGTAGCGCAGACGTTGTGGCATGCTTTAAATAACAAAGCTGTTGGAAATGTAAGGCTTGTCTATGCGGCAATGGACGATGGGATGGTCAATCGTGCGCCAACTGCTAAATGGATTAATGAGGCTGGCGTCCCATGGCCTACGGTAGACGAATTTGAAACAGGCTGCACAATTGAACACGCCGGTTACGTTTTAACTTGGTTGTGTGCAATGTTTGGGCCAGTCGAACAACTGACAGCATTTTCAGATATTATTCAGCCCGATAAAACACTCGGTATTTCAATAAAGCCAGCGCCTGATTTTTCAGTTGCTACTATTAAATTTCGCACCGGCGTTATTGCACGCATGACAAATGGAATATACGCGGAACATGACCACCAGTTACAGCTATTTGGCGACGATGGCGTGCTTAGCATAGAAGACCCCAGGAATGATCGCGCGACAATAAAATTGCGCCGATATCGCACGATCCGGAGAAAACGTTTTCTATCTCCTCTTGCGAAGCGCCTACCTTTACTTGGTGGTTCAGAAAAAATTGCATCCTACCGTGGCTCACAAACACGGGATTTTTGCAGATCAATCGTAGATATGGTAGAGGCCATCGAAACTGAAAAATCCCCCTATATGACAGCCGCTTTTGCTTTACATGTAACGGAATTGACGCTGGCATGTCATTTTGCGACCCACCCTACGGGAAAAGAGTCAGGTTATATTAAAATGCCATACTTTCCAGTTACTGATTTCAAGCCAATGCAACCGCTTTCGCAGGTTATATAATGGCAATGCCTATAATCATTGTTACCGGTGCAACTGGATTTGTTGGCCAGGCCGTTGTTCGAGCTGCCAAAGAACATGGTTACAAAGTTCAGGCATTATCTCGTTCAAAGAAGCATTGTCCAAAATCCTGGGCAAAAGATGCATCCATTGTTTTCAGCGAACTTGATCTTTCAGACCCCGAAGCGGTTTCAACACTTGGTGCTACAATAAAGAAATGCGACGCGGTAATTCACGCCGCAGCAACAATGAGCGGCAATGATGCCTTACATCAACAAGACACGGTGGATCCAACCAGATATCTAATCCAAGAACTTTGTAAATTAGAAAAACCCCCACGTTTTATCTTGGTAAGTTCATTATCTGTGTACGGTTATTCTGCAATGCCAGACTGGTCAACTTTGGATGAAACAACACCCGTTGAAATAGATTTAAACCATAGGGATGCGTATTGCCGATCCAAGTTAGCGCAAGAAGCGTTGGTTATTAATGCTGTGCAATCACAAGGGTTGACTGCACGCATCATTAGACCCGGGGCAATTTATGACCCAAATCGAAAATGGACATCACGGTTAGGCTTTTCCAAAGGATCACACATTATTTGCATTGGTGGTGATGCGCCAATTCCTGCTATACATGTTGATCATTGCGCACAGGTATTAGTACGTGCTGCTATAAAAAATCTAAACAATAATGATATTCCAATTCCTTTGGGAACCGGACAATTGGAAATTATAAATGCTGTTGATCCGAATGCGCCTACACAAAAGGAATGGATTAATGCACGTAAATCATCAGTTATTTATCTACCGTACCGCCCGTTAAAGCTGCTTATTCGTTTTCTTACACTAGCAGCAGATTTAGTGCCTGGTATTTTCAAAAAATTGCCTGCCCTATTTCACGAAGCCACTTTTTTTGCACGTTTCAAACCATTAGATTATAGTACTGCACGTTTGGAAGACCGGCTTGATTACAGTCCTGAACTATCATTTTTAGAAGCGATTACCTCTGAAAAATAATATCGCACCGAAAGGCCAGCTTATCATGATAAAAAATACTGAACAAAAAAATTGTATTGCATATCTGACAGGCGAATATCCCCGCGCATCTGATACATTCATCCAACGTGAAGTTACGGCTTTGCGCAATCTGGGTGCAACTATATTAACATGCTCGATTAGGCGAACAGGAAGCGAGCATCATGTAGGCGCCGAACAACAAAAAGAGGCCTCTAATACGTTTTGTGTGCTGGAAAGTATTCGTAATCCGTTCAAGTTGATCTGGGTTCATACCAAGATTGCCATAGCAAACCCAAGGCGATGGTTCTCAGCCATAAAGCTTGCATTGCAAACACGGCCTCCTGGGTTGCGAAATCTTATCTACCAGCTTTTTTACTTTGCTGAGGCGGGTGTTTTGGCAGAGCATTTGCGTACTAACTCTGTCACCCACCTTCACAATCATTTTGGCAATTCCAGTTGTTCTGTTGCTATGTTAAGCAGCGAAATATCAGGTATTCCTTTCAGTTACACAATGCATGGGCCTGCAATATTTTTCGAGCCGAAACACTGGCGTATTGACGCAAAAATTGCACGTGCACAATTTGTTTCATGCATCAGCCATTATTGCCGTAGCCAAGGTATGCTTTTCGCAGAACCCCAATTTTGGCCAAATATGCGTATAGTTCATTGTGGCGTAGAGCTTTCCCGATATGGTAAAGTAAAAAGTAATTCCAAAAACAAGCACCTTTTATTTGTTGGGCGATTGGCCCCGATTAAAGGTGTGTTGTTATTACTGGATGCATTCACCACATTGCTAGAAACACACCCGGATACAATTTTAACTTTGGTTGGCGATGGCCCCTCGCGTTCTGAATTAGAAGCAAAAGTAAAGTTATTGGGTTTACAAAATAAAGTCATTTTTACTGGATACAAATCACAAAATGAAGTTGCAGCACTTCTATCAACAACCGATATTTTTGTTTTACCCAGCTTCGCGGAAGGGGTTCCAGTTGTTTTAATGGAAGCAATGGCAAGTAGTGTACCTGTGATTGCCCCGCATGTAGCAGGTGTGCCAGAATTGGTTGAGGATGGAAAAAGTGGGCTTTTAGTGTCGCCTGGTGATACCAGAATGCTTGTTTCCAGCTTGCATGAGTTGCTCAACAACCCTGAACTTCAAGTCAAAATGGGAGAAGCAGGACGCAAAAAGGTTGAAGCTGAATTTGATATTACGAAAGAGGCGGCTTGGCTTTTAAAATTGTTGAACAATAATGCACCAAAAGACCAATTACGCCCAGATAGTTAACTTACGTGTGCGGCATCAATTTCAGCAATAGCACGATGCTTCCCGACTTGTAATGCCCGTCGTTGGTATTTTTGAATATACCTTCGCAATTCAACATCATCATGTTGTTTTTGGCGCGATAACCATGCACGCATATAACCCAACCATGTTGCTAGCCCACCAATTAAATAGGGCGGGTGTGCAATACGGTAAATTGCCGTTGCTGTGAAATATAACGGATCGCTACCCATATAATATTGCCCGTATCCATGTCGCATTCGGCCGGTAAGAACACCTTTTTGGCTTGTGCCCATTGGACGCAGATGTTCGAATCGTAGTTCTTCATCGTCCCAACTACACGCAACCCATCCCAATTGACGTGACTTATGACAATCAATCGCATCCCACATTACTTCACGGACGAAACCACCAATAGCATTGAAACATGTGACGCGATAAAATTTTGTCATACCGACTGACATTTCATCACCGCATTTTTCGCTAACCATTGCCCCTGCGGAGCTTCGAAAATACGGCTTGCCGCTGCAACTGCCAATCCGAGGGTTGTCATGCATTCTATCTATTAAACCTTCGAAATAACCTTTGGGTAAATCTAAATCCAGATCGAGCTTGCAAATGTATTCAAAATCATCAATGCGAAATTGATCCAACCCATAGTAAAATGCTTCAACAACGCCTGGACCAACAGCCCTATGCCCACGATCAGGTTTGGTAATGACTTTAATCCAATC
>JAJFHY010000033.1 GCA_021775375.1 Amylibacter sp.
AGGACCCCATTCGGGCATCCGGTTATTAATATATGGGAATTATTTTAACGGCGTCAAGGGCGTAGAACTTTTGCCACTGCTTGAATATTGCCCAGCTGTTCACTGATTGATCTGCCGGTTGGTTTTTTACTTTGGAAAACACCGCGATTGGCATGCAATTGTGCCAGCAATTCTTCCAGTGGTGCACCTAATGAAGCGCCAAGTGACACTTTTTTTCCATCAACAACGGCTTTTGCGGAAACAACCGACGCGATTTTTGGCACGCCCTGATCAAGTATGAAGATTGGTGCCCCGGATGAACCAAAGTCCACGTTGCAGGTTAAGACCAACGCACGCGGATCATAACCCAAAACTTGGCATGACTCTTCAATTGACGGTGCTTCCGAACGATCTTGGGCATATGACACCACTTTCACCAGATCACCGTGTTTTAGCGCCGCATGACGTTCAAACGCTTTCACCGCATTTGTTGTTATCGGGTGTTCAAGTTCAACAATAGCTATGTCACTGGCAACTTTACTGACCTTCAAGCTGCGTCCGGCAACATAGTTTTTATGGATAACAATACGCCGCGCCTTGCGTTTAGCAGCTGCCCGGCCATTGCGCCAACCAGCCAGAAATTCAATGGATTCAGGCTGCAATAATACGCCTGTTACGGGATTATACATGCAATGTGCTGCTGTCAGAACCAGATCGGGTGCAATCAAAGCACCGGTGCAAAACCCGGCACCTGTCAGATTGATGCGTCCAACCCCCTGCCAGATTTTTGCTTCATCCGCAGATACAAGCTTATGCAAAGCGGATTGCCCGGCTTTTGTTGGCATCCCGAAACTTACAGCAAGAAGTAAAACTAGTATAAAACGCACGCAATTTCCCCGAATAACAAATTCAAACCTTGGTGTGGCAAGCAAATGCGCCGAAAACGTGGCGGTAATGGTATTTTATCGTCACCTGTTAGTGACACTTTTCACACTAGTTTTTGGGGCTTTGGCCCTCCCGTAGCCCAATCCAGCAACTCTACTGTATGGACGACAGGAATGCCAGTACCGGAACCGATTTGCATCATACATCCGATGTTACCCGCCGCGATAATCTCGGGCTGTGTTGCTTCCAAAGTCGTCACTTTACGATCTTTCAGCTGTTTGGATATCTCCGGCTGCATCAGGTTATATGTTCCGGCTGAACCACAACACAGGTGCGGATCAGATGGTTCCAGCACAGTAAAGCCCGCATTTTTCAACAGGGTTTTCGGATGGGTTTTGATCTGTTGACCATGTTGCAACGAGCAGGCCGAATGATAGGCCACACGAATATCCTTGGGGTCGTTCACCGGCAATTTCAGATCAATCAGCACTTCGGATATATCCTTGGCCAATGCCGCAATTACTTGGGCATCTTGCGCCAAATCCGTGTTGCCGAACATATGCCCGTAGTCTTTGACAGTGGTGCCACACCCCGAAGTGTTGATCACAATCGCATCCAGCCCATCGCCATTTACCTCAGCCATCCAAGCCTTGATATTCTTGGCAGCCGTCGCATGGCTTTGTTTCGTCTTGCCCATATGGTGGGTCAATGCCCCGCAACAGCCTGCACCCTTGGCCACCACAACTTCGCAACCCAAGCGACATAGCAGGCGGATGGTGGCGTCATTGATGTCCGTGTCCAGCGCTTTTTGCGCACAACCCGTCATTAAGGCCACACGTTTAATGCGTTTGCCTTTTGCCGCGAAAACCTGCGGTTTGTCGTTCAGGCTGGGGGGCGGCAATTTTGCCGGGGCAAATTCCACCATATTACGGATTTTTGCGGGCATCATTGGCGCAAGCGGCTTTGACAATTGCGCACCGCGCATCGCCAGACGAAAGCGTTTTTCATAGGGCAGTATCTGCGCAAGCACAGCGCGCATAACGCGATCGAACAGCGGGCGTTTATAGTTTTCCTCGATATATTCGCGCGCCTGATCGACCAGATGCATATAGTGCACTCCGGACGGGCACGTCGTCATACAGGCAAGGCATGACAGACAGCGATCCACGTGTTTCACGGTTTTCTCATCCGGCACGCGGTTATTTTCCAGCATATCCTTAATCAGATAAATCCGCCCGCGCGGGCTGTCCAGCTCGTCACCCAGTATCTGATATGTAGGACAAGTTGCCGTGCAAAATCCGCAATGGACGCAAGAGCGCAGGATTTCATTCGCGCGTTGTATTTTCGGGTCGGCCATTTGTGCGTCGGTGAAATTTGTCTGCATAATCTAGCCCATAATCCCTGCGTTCAAAATACCGTTTGGATCAAATTTGGCACGCAACCCTTTTTCGATCCTCGCAATGGCCGCATTTTGCGGCAGCCTTTTTATATGTGTACCGCGCACGCATTCCGCATAACCCGAAATACCGTTTAATGCAGCACGAACATCCAAATCATCAGGGGTTGAAGCCCATATCAACCCACCGCCCCAATCATAAATAATCTGCACAGTATCGTTGGATGCTTCTAGAGTTTTCGCAACTTTCGCGCCATCGGACGGTGGTACGGAAATACGCCATACCGCCGTGTCCAATGCGTGAAACGGCTCTACGTCACGCACAGATTTCCACAGATTGTCATTACTGACTATTGATGCCTCACCCAGTGGTGCAAGTACGGATTGAAGCTGTGATACGCGGTAAGCCACGGATTTTTCAAAGCCTTCGACACGGATCAAGGTGGTTCTGTCTTTACTGATATGCGCCGCGCCGCTTACACCATAAGGAGCTGTCAAACCCGCTGACATTGCAGCAATTGCCTGTTCATCACTTAACCCTTCCACAAGCACGGTAGCACTTGTTTCGGGTGCCGGCAAAACCTTGAACGCAACCTCGGTCAGAACCCCCAAAGTCCCGAAACTGCCTGCCATCAACTTGACCAGATCATAGCCGGTTACATTTTTCATCACCCGCCCGCCGTTTTTAATCACGGCGCCGGTGCCATCAACCATGCGAATACCGATCAGACTGTCACGGCATGCGCCGGCCTGAATACGTGCGGGGCCGGATATATTGCACGCCACCACACCACCGATTGTGGGTGTGCCGGTACTGCCCAAAAGACCGCGGTGATCCATTGGTTCAAACGGTAGTCTTTGGCCCTCTGCCAAAAGTTCTTTTTCGATATCTGCAAGCGGGGTACCGCTGGCGGCAACAATTGTCAGAGCACTTGGCTCGTAAAGCGAGATATTATTTAGACCCGCCGTTGAGAGCACCGCATTGCTTTGGCAAGGATTGCCCAACGCTTGCCGCGTGCCGCCACCCTGAATGCGCAGCTTGCGCCCATTGGCATTTGCGTCACTCACATACTGAGCAACGCCTTTCTCGGTACTTAATATCATATGAGGCGCCGATCATCGGAACTGGCCAGTGGAAAGACCTTGGCGGCATTCAGCAACCATTTGGGGTCAAATACATCCTTCACCTTCATCTGGGCTTCAAGATCAATTTCGCTATATTGCGTCAACATCAGATCACGTTTTTCAACGCCCACACCATGTTCCCCTGTCAGGCATCCACCTACCTCGACACAAAGCCTCAACACCTCTGCACCGAATTCTTCGCAAAGCTCCAAATCACCCGGTTTGTTGGCATCAAACAGGATCAAGGGGTGCATATTGCCGTCGCCTGCGTGGAAAACATTAGCGACTTTCAGGCCGTATTTCTCCGACATCTCGCCAATGCGGTGTAAAACCTTTGGCAGTTCGTTCACAGGAATTGTCCCATCCAGACACATGTAATCATTTATACGGCCCATAGCCCCGAATGCAGCTTTGCGGCCGGCCCAAATAGCGGCCGACTCTTCTTCAGATTTGCTTTCACGCAATTCGACCGGTTTGTGCTTTAACGCGATCTTTTTGATCTTTTCCAGCTGGTCGTCAATTTCCGCGTCAGAGCCTTCAACCTCGACGATCAACACGGCTTCGGCTTCGGGATAGCCGGCTTTGGCAAAATCCTCGACCGCCTCGACGCATGGGCGATCCATAAACTCGATGGCAACAGGTAGAACGCCCGCTTTTATAATGTCCGATACACATGCCCCCGCAACTTCGTTACTGTCAAAGCCCATCAGGACGGGGCGCGCCCCTTCGGGTTTGCGCAAAATCCGCAAAGTAGCTTCTGTGACTACACCTAATTGCCCTTCGGAACCGCAGATCACGCCCAACAGATCAAGGCCCGTGCTGTCCAGATACGCACCGCCGATTTCTACAACTTCGCCGTCCATCATCACGATTTTAACGCCCAGTAAATTGTTCGTCGTTACACCGTATTTCAGGCAATGCGCACCACCGGAATTCATCGCCACATTCCCCGCAATCGCACAAGCCAACTGGCTGGACGGGTCAGGCGCATAGAAGAAATCGTTTTGCTCGACCGCACCTGTAACGCTTAGGTTTGTGCGGCCTGATTGAACCCGGATATAACGATCATCATAGTTGGTTTCCAACACGGCATTCATCCGTGCCACACCCAAAATCACACAATCACTTGTCGGCAAAGCACCCCCTGCAAGCGACGTGCCCGAACCACGCGGTACAACGGGTACATCTTCTTCGTGACAAATTTTCAGAACTGCTGATACTTCTTCCGTTGAACTGGGCAAAACCGCTATCATAGGGGGGCAGCGGTATGCAGTCAGGGCATCGCATTCATATGCGCGCACTTCCTGTTCTTCAAAAATTACCGCGTTTTCAGGAAGCACGTCTTGCAACCGGCGCAATATATGTGCTTTGCGCATAAGCACCTGCTTATTTGGCTTTGGCATCTCCATGTGCGACTCCCTTATGCGGTAATTGGTAATTATATATTACCAATTTTAACATATAGCAAGGTGTGTCTAACGACTTTCGACCCGCCAAGCCCAAATAATTAACATCCCTGTGAGTAGCAACATCATCCACGCAGGTAGCAGTGGATGACTGGAAATATCGGTTGTGATATAAGCATTGCGCGGGGTAAATCCAATCCAATTTTGCCCACCGGCTGTCCTGCCGGTACGTACCAATCGGATATCCGGATTGGCAACCTTATGCAAAGCCAATGCGACCCCGCTCGTTTCAGCCAGCAATGGCTTTAGCTTTTCTGCATTTGCAATTGTATTTTCAAATTCTTTAGGCGCACTTGGGCCCAGCGCGAATACTGTTGACATCAGCCCATCGGTCAAACGGTATAAACCGTTCCCAACTCCGGTAAAATCTGACTGCCAACGTCCGGGGCTGGTTTCTGACAGATCCAGTTCAATCTGTTCACCATGCGGTGTTTCAATCGTTACAGACTTATTTTCCACGCCGAGTGACCTGCGCACAATCGTCACGTTTTGCCCTACGGCCGTTGCCGTTAGGCGTTCTTCTTCCAGTTCGGGCTCTTTCATCATCCAATGCGCCAAGCGGCGTAAAAGTTCCTGTTGCGGTCCGCCACCTTCAAATCCGCGGGCCCATAACCATGCCTGATCCGATAAAAGCATCGCAATGCGCCCCTCTTCCACACGGTCAAGTAACAACAAAGGCCGGTCATCAACGCCGTCCATAACAACTGATCCAGTTTTTTGATCGGCATCAATATGCCGGAACCATCGCCCCCACGGCTGATCTTCGCTACGGCCAAAACCGGAAGAGAATGCTTCCAGACCTTCTGTGACGGGATGGCGTTTCCCGATGTCGGATATGATCGGTGTATAGCCCACGTCATACACTCTGGCAGTAGGTTTAGCAGGTAGAATAATTGAAAGCGGGGTTCGGTACAGACTGTTAACCCCGGCAAAGGCCGGCCCTGTCGCAACCAATACCGCACCGCCCCTTTTGGTGTAGTCCACTACGCTGGACAGATAGGCATTTGGCAGCAAACCACGTTTAGAGTAGCGGTCAAAAATGATCAGATCGAACTCATCAACCTTTTCCAGAAACAATTCACGGGTGGGAAATGCGATCAGGGACAATTCATTTACCGGCACACCGTCTTGTTTTTCAGGCGGGCGCAGGATGGTGAAATGCACCAAATCCACAGCACTGTCCGATTTCAGTAAATTGCGCCATGTCCGTTCGCCCGCATAGGGTTCACCCGACACCAGCAATACACGCAAACGGTCGCGCACGCCGTTGATTGACACAACTGCGGAATTATTGCGTTCGGTCAATTCCCCTTCCACGGGGATAACATTGAACTGCAGCAGATTAATCCCGCCATGCGGCAGACTAAGCGGCAATTCCAGATCAGCATTTGTTTCTACTGTAAATTCCACCGGCTTATTGTCATCAATCGCGATAGAGATACGTGCATGACCTTGCACAGCACTCGGTACCTGTCCCTGATCATCAATACGCAACGACAAGGTTATTTCTTCATCGAGAATAGCAAATGCCGGTGCGTTTTTTATCACAAGTCGCCTGTCCCAATCAGTCTCTTGCCCCGTTAAATAAACATGTACGGGCGCTGGAAAATCAACGGGAATATCCGCGTCATGAACTTGCCCATCGGTAATCAAAACTGCACCTGCCAGACGATCTTGTGCCACCGCATTGGCAGCACTGATCAGGGCAGAAATCAAATGCGTCCCGTCATCCTGCTTTGCTGTATCATTCGTCACTTGGACGGTTTTAGTGGTAAAACCGTCCAAGCCGCCGATTTTTACCAATAGTGCATCCACCGCCTTTGTGATCTGTTCGGGACGCGTCGAGACTGTCTGACTTTCAGTACGATCAACAATGACCAGAACAATGTCTGAAAGCGCCTCGCGCTGTTCCTGCTGCAGGTTTGGTTCTGCCAAAGCGCCCAGCAAAACCAATGCGGCAAGTGTTCGTAACGCCCACCCGGGCAACCCGCGCCACAGGCTGAAAATCAAACAAAGCGCTGCAAACGCGGCTAGTACCCATAATGCAGGCCACGGGATCAAGGGGCTGAAAGCAAGGTTTGTTATATCCATGCTATTGTCCCAGCCTGTTCAACAACGCAGGTATGTGCACCTGATCCGATTTATAATTGCCGGTCAGCACGTACATGATCAGGTTGACACCGAACCGCTGGGCATATTCGCGTTGTAACTCTCCGGACGATCCGCGCCCAACAGGGAACAGATAGCGGGCATTGGGGCCAATGGCCCATGCTGCCGCCCAGTCATTCCCGCCAATAACCACAGGCGTGACACCGTCGTTTAAGTTACGAAACGGCATTCCTTCAGCCCGTTTTGCATCTGCAGGTGCTGCCTCTATCCAAACGGTAGCACCTCTGTAACGGCCCGGAAAATCTTGCAACAAATAAAAACTACGGGTCAGAACATGATCGTCGGGCACAGGTTCCAATGGTGGGATTTCCAGACGCGCGGCAATTTTCTGCAAAACCCGTCCATTGGGCGTGCCGCCACTGATGCCAAACGATAAATCTGCATCGCGGGTATCAAACAATATCATCCCGCCACTACGCAAAAACCTGTTTAACTTTTCGACAGCTGTATCACTGGGGGCACGCTGATTTTCTGTCATTGGCCAATACAGGAACGGGTAAATCGACAGCTCATCTGTCTCGATATCAATACCGATTGGTTCGACAGGCTCTACTGATGTGCGTCTGAACAGCTCGGTCGATAGGCCGAACAATCCAGCGTGCGAGATCTTATCCACCTTGGTATTCCCGGTGATAACATAAGCAAGAACCGTATCGTTGATCGCTGCTGATAACTGTTCGTCCGATTGTGTACTATCTGTCTGTGCAAAGCCTGCGTGCGGTTCAGCGATCATAAAGATCAGTGCAAAAACTGCCGCTTGCCCCGCAAAGCGTTTCGATAACTTACCGCTCAGCCAAAGCGTCGCAAAGATATCCAACATCAGTAACCCAAGCGCCATAATCAACAGATAAGGTTTAAAGAACTGTTGCGGGCTCTTGTCCAAAGACAGAATTTTTATATCACGGCCCCAGTTCGCCCGCGCTAGAACATCATCACGCGCCATGACATTCAATGCCGCTTTGCGCCCGCCATTGCTGTAAACCCCGGGGGGCATGCTTTTGGACAATTGATGCGCAGCCAGCGTGCTGCCCTCAACTCCCGATAGACCGGATGCGTCCCGGATCACACCAAATGCATCAATTGTTTCTTCCGGCTTCCAAATCAAGCCCTCTAAATCCTGAATATCTTCCAATTTGCCCGATGTCGACACAGCCAGACGCTCCAGCATTTGCACAAACAGGCCTGACAGGGGTAGATTTGACCATTCCGCATTTGCAGTGACGTGAAATAGAACCACCCGCCCGTTGCCAGCGGTCTTTTGCGTCACCAGAGGCGTGCCGTCTTGCAAGGATGCAACCACACGCTCTGCCAAATTCGGATCCGGTTGGGCGATAACCTGACTGCTAATCGTCACATCATCCGGTATTTCCAATCCGTAAAATGCAGTTCCTTCAACAAAAGGGTGCAGTTTTTTGGGCGCACCCCATGACATAGCACCACCGACGCTGCGCCCGCCTGCGCGCAATCTTACTGGTAGTAAGGCGTGTTCTTCATGTAAACCAATTTGGCTTGCGGACAACCTAGGACCGGCAAAACGTACCAGTAAACCACCCTCATCAACCCATTTGGAAACACCCTTGGTCTCGACCGCGTTCAGCTTGCCAACATCAACAAAGATCATAACATCCGGGTTCGCCAGAAGCGTGTTTTTCAGGTCGGTTTCGATGACATCCGCAGTTGGTACCATTGCTTTGCGCAAATAGAACTCTTCCGAGATAAGATCAGCGACTTCCTGTTGGCTTGATGCAGAAATAATTGCAATTTTACGCCTTTGCACAGTATCTCCTGTTACAACAACGCCGCCTGCGGATCGTTGCCCGTCTAATGACACGGATGTAACGCGATTGCGTAAATCTGTCGGCATTTCAAACAGTAATTCGACACTTGTATCCTTTGGGGCAAACTGCGCGGTGCTGGATCCTAAAACACGTAAAATACCGTTCGGATCAGGTCCCATTGCATTGGCGGCTACATCGGGGGCACCGTTCGCCCAACTGCGTTGCACCTCTACAATCAGGTTCCCATCCTTAACCCCGGGCGGTGTCAGTGCGATAACAGGATCGCCCCCTTCTACTACGGAAACATCGCCTTTTGCTGAAAGCGCTTCCAGCAAACCGTCCCGTTCAGGATCGGCCAACCCATCCGAAAACCAGACCGTATCAAAGGTCAAATCCTGCATATTAAAATAGTCTTTCCAACCTGAATATTCACCGCGCCACGCATTTGGCGCCAGATTGCTGGCCCGTTGTAAGTAGACGTTTGGGGCTATAAAGTTCGGTTTCACAAGGTTTTGTGGCATATCAGATAATTTAAACAAAACTGTCGGGCGGTTATCCTGATCCGCCGCTTGTAATATTTCCGCCAATTTGCCCTGCCGCTTGCCCCAATCATCAGCGCTTGCCCAACTTGCATCCATCAAAATCACAAGCTTGTTTTGCGAAGCAGCCGTTCCGATCGGGTTCAGGACAGGCCCGGCAAACCCGATAATCGCCGCCCCAAGGGCCGCTATGCGCAAAGCCAGCAACCACCACGGCGTGCGATCAGGTGTCGTTTCTTTATCCTTCAGCCCCAAAAGCAGCAAGATACCGGGGAATTTTGTACGGACCGGTGCAGGTGGAACAGCGCGCAGCAACCACCATAAAACAGGCAATAACAATAACGCCCATAACAACATTGGCGACAAAAAACTTATGTTGCTCAAGGCAGATATCACAAATGTCCCCCCAAAGCCTGATAAAGCCACATCATCGGAGTTTTTGCGGGTTCACTGGTTTGATGGCACATGTAACGCCACCCTGTTTTCTTTGATAATTGCTGCAATGCATCTTTACGTTCCGCCAGTTTTTCGCGGTATTCGTCACGCAAGGATTGGGCGCGCAATGTTTCAAACTTATGGCCCGCATTCATACTTAGCAGCACTGTGCGCCCTTTAAATGGAAAATCCTCTTCCAAAGGGTCTAGAACCTGCAACAGATACCCGTCCGCGTGCTGGTTTGCAGCATATGACAGGCTTTCAAAAATCTGATCCCAATTGCCCAGAAAATCCGAAATAAACACTGCCTTTTGGCCTTGTTTCATTTGTTTTTTGGCCGGTATAGCAAATTCCTGATCGTCAAATGTCTGGGATAAGGACATCGCCATTTTTTCAATTTGCACAATACCCTGCTTTGGCGGGTCGATCTGATCCGTCAATCCAACCTTTTCACCCGCTTTTGCAAGTAAAATACTGTTGCTTAACCCGATAACCGCTGCACGGTGGGCTTTCATCGGCAAGTCCGGCTTTGACCGGAATTGCATCGAGGCTCCACGGTCGACCCACAAATGCACTGATTGGGTATTCTGCCATTCAAGTTGGCGAATAAAATGATCGTCTGACCTTGCAGAGCGACGCCAGTCAATATCGCGCAGCGCATCGGTCTCCAGCGCCGTACGGTATTGCCAAAACTCTTCACCGTGTCCCGCGCGCCGCCTGCCATGCGCCCCATGGCTGATGCTTGCAGCCAGTTGATGCGCCTCTGCCAGCAAATCAGCAAAGCCATGCGCCAAATGTTCCGCATCACTGCGAATATTCAGTTCAGATATGTCGGGTGTCCGGCTCAAGCCGCCGCCTCTTTGCCCAGTGCTTTGTCTGACAGATCAGCAATAATCTGATCCAGATTTTCACCTTGGGCTTTTGCGGCAAAATTCAATGCCATTCTGTGGATCAAGGCAGGATGTGCCAAGGCTGCAACATCATCCAAAGACGGGGCCAAGCGGCCCTGTATAAGTGCGCGAGCGCGTGTCGCCAACATCAATGCTTGCGCGGCGCGCGGACCCGGGCCCCAACCGATTGCATCTTGAATGAACTTCTCAGATGTTTCCGTTGGCCGTGCTGAACGCACCAAATCCAGTATCGCTTCCACAACAGTTTCACCGACTGGCATGCGGCGCACCAATTCCTGTGCTGCGATCAGTTGCGCAGGCTGAAACACCTGATCCGCTGTCGCATCATCAAAACCTGTTGTGGCCAGTAAAATCTCGCGCTCTGTATCACGGCTGGGAAAGCCCACATCGATTTGCAGCAAGAACCGGTCAAGTTGCGCTTCGGGTAAGGGGTATGTGCCTTCTTGTTCGATCGGATTTTGTGTTGCAAGCACATGAAACGGTTCTGCCATTTCATAGGTTTTACCTGCAATCGTCACTTCGTGTTCCTGCATTGCCTGCAGCAATGCGGATTGAGTACGCGGGCTGGCGCGGTTAATTTCATCCGCCATCAGCAATTGGCAAAAGATCGGGCCTTTCAGAAACCTAAAGCCGCGCTTGCCATCCTCACTGACATCCAAAATCTCGGAACCCAGAATATCGGCCGGCATCAGATCAGGCGTGAACTGCACCCGGTTCGAACTCAGGCCCATAACAGTGCCGAGCGTTGCCACCAGACGAGTCTTGGCCAAGCCGGGAGCACCGACCAGCAACGCATGACCACCGCTTAACAATGCGACAAGCGATTGTTCCACAACTTCAGATTGGCCAATGACGCGTTTTTCGATATTGGCCTTGGCGCTATCCAAAAGCCCACCGATTTCGTCAATTTGCTTCGCTAAAGTCTTTTTCGTGCCGCTCATGACAAAATCCTTCTAAAGTCCTATAGTTACATTAGCATTAAACGAAACTATGGCCGCGGTTACAAATGACAAATTCGAAAGATCAGCAAAAAGATGCAAAACCGACCGCAGACGGCATTGCACATGCAGCAAAAGCCGCCTCGAAAAAGGGCCCACCGCCCGTTCATCTATGGAATCCACCGTTTTGCGGCGATTTGGACATGCGTATTGCGCGGGATGGGACATGGTTCTATCTGGGCACCCCAATAGGCCGGATGCCGCTGGTCAAGCTGTTTTCATCGGTTATTCGCAAGGACGGAGATGATTATTTTCTGGTGACACCGGTGGAAAAAGTCGGGATTACGGTGGATGATGCACCGTTTGTAGCAGTCGACTACGAAGTCAGTGGCGCAGGCGAGGCACAAGATATTACATTTACGACACAGGTCGATGATACCGCCACCGCAGGCCCTGATCATCCTATTCGCGTGGTTCGCGATGCTAAAACCGGTGAACCATCCCCATATATATTGATCCGCGCCAATCTAGAGGCCCTGATTGACCGTAAAAGCTT
>JAJFHY010000034.1 GCA_021775375.1 Amylibacter sp.
ATTTGGCGACACTGAAAAACTGATGCCATATTTGCACCTGCCGGTGCAGGCAGGATCAGATAAAATCTTAAAAGCGATGAACCGTCACCATACTGTGGATGACTATTTCAAGATTATTGAACGGATGCGTGCCGTGCGCAGTGATATCGCTTTATCAGGCGATTTTATTGTCGGGTTTCCCGGAGAAACCGAGGCTGATTTTCAGCAAACTTTAGCTTTGTGTGAAGCAGTGAAATACGGCCAAGCCTATTCATTTAAATATTCCACCCGCCCGGGGACACCTGCGGCCGACCGAGATCAAGTGGACGAGACTGAAAAGACGGATAGATTACGCCGGCTGCAGCTGTTGTTAACCAAGCATCAAATGGAATTCCAGCTGTCTATGGTTGGGAAAACTCTACCTGTATTACTGGAAAAACCCGCGCGCGATCCAGGGCAATTTGTCGGGAAATCAGAATATTTGCATGCTGTTCATATGGATGCTCGTCCGGAACAGATTGGGACAATAGTACAGGCCAAGGTAACGCGGACGGAACGAAACTCTTTGGGTGCAGAAATCGTTAATAATTAACAGCTATTTAGCTTACTTGTGCTTTTGTCGTCCTGAAATGGAATCCCACTAGATTAATGCTGAATGTCTATAAATAGTATATTCAAGATTTTCTTTAACTATTGGTAGTTATTTGATACACTTCACCTATATAAAATGGGTGTGTGAAGAATTTGTGCGTTCACAGGCTAAAAAAGTAAAGTGTATCGGGGGATCAAAGGTGAAAAAAAAGCTTTTGAATTATATCGGAGGGACGTTTGCCGGGATTATTATCGCGTCAAGCAGCCTCGCAGGCAATGATAACAGCGTTGTAGAACAAACAGATTTAAAAGAGCGGTATGTTCCGGCTATTTGGGTCGACCCGGATGGGTGTGAGCATTGGGCTATGGATGATGGTGTCGAAGGGTATATGACACCTCATGTTACACGCGACGGTATTCCTGTCTGCCATCGCGGAAATCCCTGTGCAGTTATTAATTCTGATCAGTTATTTGCAGTTGACCAGTGGCGCCTTAATGCATCCAACCGCGGGCGGTTGAAAAAGTTTTTCCAAACTGCAGGGGCGACCACGTATATTATTGATGGTCATACGGATAGTGATGCAAGTGACGCATATAATATGCGCCTATCAAAGCGACGTGCGCAGTCTGTAGCAAAAGTTGCCCAAGGCACAGGCGCTACAGCACAGGCACGTTGGTATGGTGAACGTGTTCCTTTGGCATCGAATAGAACGCGCGCGGGAAAAGCAAAAAACCGTCGCGTTGAAATTACATGTATCCGCTAGGCAGGAAGGAAATATAATGCTGCTTTTAAAAACGGTTCCGTTTGTATTTTTGGCTATAGCTCTTGCCGGATGCGATTCCCCCAAAAAGAACAAAACTGTTGATAATGGGTTTGATAGCAAACACTTAAGCGAGTTAAAGGCCGGGATATGGGTCGACCCACGTGGGTGTGATCACTGGATTATTGATGATGGTGTAGAAGGGTATCTGTCTGCACGACTAGATAAATACGGTAAACCTGTATGCTCTGGAATAGCACCTCCAAATACGACTATCGGTAAGTATAAAAGCGGTAGTCCTTTTGGCGACCCTACCAAACCTATCTAATATTAAGATCTGATGACACGATAGAGTGAATGCAAATCGTGTGCAGATAATAAAGACGTGTTTATTGCAGTTTTAACAGATAAATGACTTGCGAAACTTTGCTTATCTTGCGACTATTTTAATAACCTAACTGCACGGAGGCAACTTTGGCGGACATCGCCCCATCAATACCACACAGCAAAGCGACAAACCCTGAAACTCTGCTGAATTTCTCTGATAATAGACACCTAATTGATTTATGCGGCGCATTAGACCGCAACTTATCACACATTGAAACAGCATTGAGCGTCCAACTGGTGCGACGCGGAAATGAAATCGTTGTAATGGGAGGTGAAGACGCTCAAAATGAAGCGGCAGTTATCCTTAAATCCCTTTATCAACGTGTCGAGCAAGGCAAGCCGGTAGAGCCGGCCGATATTGATGCAGCCATTAGATTCGGCGGCAAACAGCAAGAAGAATCGCGTCAATCAATTGGCCAGATAGAAATGTTTAAAGGTGGCCACCTAGAGATAAGAACGCGTAAAAAAACTGTCGAGCCGCGCACGGTTACACAAAAATCCTATGTCGAAGATTTGTTCGGCAAAGAGCTTGTATTTGGCCTTGGCCCCGCAGGAACCGGTAAGACATATCTTGCTGTAGCTGCTGCATCCTCTATGTTTATCAATGGCTTGGTAGATAAAATCATCCTTGCCCGTCCTGCTGTTGAAGCTGGTGAACGGTTGGGTTTCTTGCCCGGTGATATGAAGGAAAAAGTCGATCCGTATATGTTGCCGCTTTATGATGCATTGAATGATTTTTTCCCGACAAAACAGGTGGAAAAGTTGATCGAAGACCGGCGCATCGAAATTGCACCGCTGGCGTTTATGCGCGGGCGCACATTAAGCAATGCATATGTGGTTTTGGACGAGGCACAGAATGCAACGACTATGCAGATGAAGATGTTCTTGACCCGCATGGGCGATGGGTCACGTATGGCTATCACAGGCGATATGAGCCAAATAGATTTGCCGCGTAATGTGTCTTCTGGTCTGGTAGAGGCCGAAAGAATTTTGCGTGATGTCAAAGAAATAGGTTTTACATATTTCAAAACCGAAGATGTTGTCCGCCACCCGATGGTGGCTAAAATTATAACGGCATATGATAAATACGCCAAAACCAATGGATAATGTTGTTGATGTCGTCATAGATGACGATCATTGGAACATGTTCGATATGGAAGAGATGGCAAGCAGAGCATTAGATGCTGTTGCGACTAAGTTGGATCTTGTGAACGGCCCATATGAGTTAAGTATATTGGCTTGTGATGATGCCCGCATAGCAAATCTGAACACAGAGTTTCGCGGCAAATATACGCCGACCAATGTCCTGTCTTGGCCTGCGCATGAACTGCAGCCTGCTGTTGCAGGTGGCAAGCCGGATGCATTGCCACTAGCTGATTTTGGCGACCCGTTTGTAAATATTGGCGATATCGCCATTTCCTTTCAGACCTGTCAGAAAGAAGCAGAAGCGGCTGGTATTGAAACCAAGCATCATATTACCCATTTGTTAGTACATGGAATATTACATCTTTTAGGGTATGACCATGAAACTGATGCTGATGCAGAAATGATGGAAACTTTGGAAATCGACCTGTTGGACACTATGGGTATTGGAAATCCCTATAAAAATGTGTAGTTTGATCGTGACAATTGGAAAGAGGCTATGAACGATACAATCGACGAGTCTTCTAGTGCGGCGCATCGCGCGCAGCCAGAGGACGAAAAAGAACCGGAAGGTTTTTTTAAACGCTTATTTGCAGGTAAAGATGATGCAGATAGGACAGCCTCCCCTGACACAGATAAGATATTGCACGCAAGCAGCCTGAAAATCCTAAGCGATATTCGGGTTGATGACGTTGCTATTCCACGGGCCGATATAATTGCCGTGCCTATTGATATGAAACTGGAAGAGTTGCTGAAGGTGTTCAAGGAAAGCGGTCATTCCAGATTGCCTGTTTACAATGATGCCTTGGATACGCCAGAAGGATTGCTGCACCTGAAAGATCTGGCTCTTCGGTATGGCTTTAATGGTAAAGTCACACGATTTTCCATAAAGCGTATGCTGCGTCCTTTACTATATGTGCCACCTTCAATGACAATTGATGTGTTGCTTCAGAAAATGCAGTCAGACCGTATTCATATGGCTCTGGTCATCGACGAGTATGGTGGTGTTGACGGATTGGTGACAATTGAAGACCTGATCGAACAAATCGTTGGCGAAATCGAAGATGAGCATGACACCGAAGAGGAAAATCTTTGGATTGAAGAAAAGCCGGGTGTTTATCTTTGTCAGGCCCGCACACCTTTGGATGATATGGAAAAGGTTCTGAATGCAGATTTGGCCAGTGATACGGACGACGAGGATATTGATACGCTAGGCGGGCTTATCACAATGATGATTGGCCGTGTGCCGGTTCGCGGCGAAGTTATAAAACACCCGGATGGGTTCGAGTTCGAGATCGTTGATGCGGATCCGCGCCGTATCAAAAATATACGCGTCTGCAGGTCTCAAAAACGGTGATTATCACGCAACTGGAAAAGCTGATTAGCTGGTTGGGGCACGGACAAAAACGTATGTGGTTTTTGGCCGTATTGCTGGGCTTTGTCTTGGCATTGGGGCAGGCCCCGATATCATTTCCAATAGGTGTATTTATATCGGTTCCAATTTTGGGGTACTGCGCTTTTCGTGTGCAAACATGGAAACAGGCGTTTGCAATAGGTTGGTGGGCTGGTTTTGGATATTTTGGTTTAAGTATGGTTTGGCTGATAGAGCCGTTTATGGTTGAGCCTGAAAAATTTGCTGTTTTGGCACCGTTTGCGTTTTTTGGCATGTCTGGTGGTCTGGCCCTGTTTTGGGGAGGCGCATTCGCTATCTCCAGAAAATTCGCGACAGGATTAGGACGCTATATCATCGGGCTGGCAGTTGTCTGGACTTTGTCAGAGTATCTGCGTTCTGTTTTGTTCACAGGCTTTCCGTGGGGTTTGCCGGGATATACCTGGGTTAAAACACCAATAGCACAATGGGCATCTGTTGTCGGGCCATTCGGCCTGACGTTCATAACGATCTTTGGCGGGCTTTTACTGCTCAGCTTCCCCAACCGGCGTTATATGGCACCTGTGACGACGGTTATATTTTTTGGTGTACTATTGGCAGGCGGTGCATGGCGCACACCTGATCAGGATATAAAACAAGAGACAAATCTACGTGTTCGTCTTGTCCAACCGAATGCACCACAGCATCAAAAGTGGGATCCGGAATGGATGGGGGTCTTTTTCAGGCGCGCCTTAGAGCTTACGTCAGAACCGGCAAAACAACCGGTGGATCTTGTTATCTGGCCTGAAACATCGGTGCCTTTCGCATTGCAGGACAATGCGGGTGATTTGGAAATACTATCGGATGCGGCAGGCCCAAATGCACATATTATTGCAGGCATCAGGCGGTTCGACGGGAATAAATTATACAACTCACTGGTGCATCTGGATCAAAAGGGCGGGTTGGTCTCGGTTTACGACAAATCCCACTTGGTGCCATTTGGTGAGTATGTCCCGTTTTCCGAGTATCTTTCAGGTTTGGGATTACGCGGGATGGCGGCAAATTTGCAAGGATTTTCATCTGGCGCGGGGCCAGAGGTGATCACGGCCACCGATCTGCCTTCATATCTGGCGATGATTTGCTACGAGGCCATTTTCCCATACTTTACCCAAACAGGCAGTAATCGACCCGAGTTTCTGCTACACATCACCAATGACGCGTGGTTTGGCGACACTATCGGCCCGTTTCAACATCTTGCACAGGTACAATTCCGCGCTATTGAACAAGGTCTTCCTGCGGCGCGGGCAGCTAATACAGGTATCTCTGCTGTTATTGATCCATATGGGCGTATTGTCAGCCGTTTAAAGTTGAATGCTGCCGGATCGTTGGATGCGGACGTTCCTGTGCCACTTGCGCCAACTCTATATGCGCAACTTGGTGATTTGCCATTCATAGTAATGATGATTTTCTTAGGTCTGGTCGCTAAATATGTAACATTTCGGTCAGATAAGCCATATTCGGGTTAATTATATGATTGACCCAGAGCCATAGGGTCACTACTTCATCTATAACCATCGCTACAACGGCTTCCTGACGTGGCGATTTAATCATACTGGAGCGTATAAATGTCCCGTCAAAATTACATGTTTACTTCGGAATCCGTTTCCGAAGGCCATCCCGATAAAATCTGTGACCGTGTGTCCGATGCAATATTGGACGCATTCCTTGCAGAAGAAGAACTGGCACGCGTTGCTTGTGAAACCTTTGCCACAACTGACCGCGTGATTGTTGGCGGTGAAGTTGGTCTGTCATCCTCCGAAAAACTGAAAGATATGATGGGGCGCGTTGAAAGCATCGTGCGCAATTGTGTGAAAGATGTGGGTTATGAACAAGAAGGGTTCCATTGGAAAAACTTGCAAGTTCAGAATTACCTGCACGCGCAATCTGCACATATCGCACAAGGCGTAGACAACGCAGGTGCAGGTGATCAGGGCATTATGTTTGGCTATGCGGTGAATGAAACCATTGATCTGATGCCGGCACCCATTCAGTATTCCCACGCAATTTTGCGCACTCTTGCAGAAGCACGTAAATCGGGTGATGCGGCTGTGCTTGGCCCAGACAGTAAATCGCAACTTTCCGTCAACTATGTAGACGGAAAACCTGTTGGCGTGTCCTCTATCGTTTTATCAACGCAACACCTTGATGCATCGATGACATCGAATGATGTGCGTGCAGTTGTTGAGCCTTACATCCGCAAAGCCCTGCCCGATGGCTGGATTTCGACAGATACCGAATGGCATGTGAACCCAACGGGCGCGTTTGTGATCGGTGGCCCTGACGGTGACGCAGGTCTGACAGGCCGTAAAATTATTGTAGATACATACGGCGGTGCAGCCCCCCACGGTGGCGGTGCATTTTCCGGCAAAGACCCAACCAAGGTTGATCGCTCTGCTGCTTATGCGGCGCGGTATCTGGCTAAAAATGTTGTGGCATCCGGCATGGCTGAACGCTGCACAATTCAGTTGTCTTATGCAATTGGTGTGGCAAGACCATTGTCGATTTATTGCGACACACATGGCACCGGCCAAGTGCATGAAACCGAGATCGAAAAAGCAGTGGCAGAGATTATGGATCTGACGCCAACAGGGATCAAAGACCACTTGCAATTGACACGTCCGATCTATGAACGCACCGCAGCATACGGCCACTTTGGCCGCAAACCTACGAATGACGGTGGTTTTTCATGGGAAAAAACCGATCTGGTCGAGGCCTTAAAAGCGGCAGTTTGATCGCCCCTTGAAAGCAGACTTGTGAAAAGTTAATGAGGCTCCAAATTATTGGGGCCTCTTTTTTGGGATAACGATATGAAAGATAAATCACCATCAGGTGCCCCGTGGCGTAACTTTTATGGCCGTCTGAAAGGCAAGCACATGAAGGATACGCAAAAGGGATATGTCGCTGAAGATTTGGCGGCACTTTCCTTGCCGAACGTATCCTGGGAGGAAAACCCCGATCGCGTTGAACTTGATATGAAAACCCAGTTTGGCGATCATCCCGTGTGGCTGGAAGTGGGCTTTGGCGGTGGTGAGCACATGGTGCATCAGGCCATTCAAAACCCCGATGTGCAATTCCTTGGCTGCGAGCCCTATATCAATGGTGTTGGTATGTTACTGGGTAAAATTCGCAAGGAAGGTGTTGAAAATATTACCCTTCACGCAGGCGATGCCCGCGATGTGATGGACATTCTGCCTGACGGATCAATAGATCGGGCTTTCCTCTTGTACCCTGATCCATGGCCGAAGAAACGTCATCACAGACGGCGGTTTGTGACCCCTGAACACCTTGATCCACTGGCGCGGTGCCTGAAGGCGGGCGCTATATTCCGTGTTGCTACGGATATTGAAGATTATGTGCGCCAAACCATAGAACAGATGACGCTACGCGATGATTTCGTGTGGCTTGCGGAAACTGCCGGCGACTGGCGCGTGGCGTGGCCTGATTGGCATTCGACGCGCTACGAGGAAAAGGCCCTGCGCGAAGGTCGCACGCCGCATTATATGACATTCCGCAAGCTTTGATCGCATCAACAATAGACCGTATCTGCGTAATCCGCTATAGCAAGGCAAACAAGATTAGGAAGACCCATGTCAGCCCACGGCACCCCCATCCCGATGACATCCCGCAAAGGCGGCCCGCTTAAGGGTACGGCTGAAATTCCGG
>JAJFHY010000035.1 GCA_021775375.1 Amylibacter sp.
CCTTGGCGTATTTATGCCAATTATTGGGCTTATTGGTTATTTGACCGCGCGTGCGGATAGGACTGCTGTTTGGTTTCCGACTTCATTGATTGTACTTGGAATGGCCGCATTGGCAGTGACTTGGGTCAAGACTGATGGAAATCTGACCGCTACCGGTTTTGGCGATAGTGTCTTTCGCATTCTCGGCGTGATACTTTGAAGCAATAACACCTTGCATTCACCAGGCTTGCGGCCTATACGACGCGGATTGTTGGCGCGACCGGCTTGTAGGGTATGCCGAGTCGCGTGTTAAACCAACTTGAAATAGGAGATGGAAATGCCCAAGATGAAGACCAAATCAGGTGCTAAAAAGCGCTTTAAAGTGACTGCCTCTGGCAAGATCAAATCAGCCCAGGCAGGTAAACGCCACGGTATGATCAAACGTTCACGAAAATTCATCCGCAACGCGCGCGGCACAACTGTATTGTGCGCAGCTGATGAAAAAATCGTGAAAAAATACATGCCATACGCGCGCTAGGAGATCTGAAACATGTCAAGAGTTACATCTGGGAAAGTCACCCACGCACGTCACAAAAAAGTCATTAAAGCGGCCAAAGGTTATTACGGCGCACGCTCTAATTTGTTCCGCACAGCAACCCAAGCGGTTGACAAAGCGAACCAATACGCGACACGCGACCGCAAAAACCGCAAACGGAATTTCCGCGCATTGTGGATCCAACGTATCAATGCAGCTGTTCGCGCACATGACGAAGCACTGACATACAGCAAATTCATCAACCTGTTGATGAAAGCCGGTATCGAAGTAGACCGTAAAGTTCTGGCCGATCTGGCCGTACACGAGCCAGAAGCATTTGGCGCAATTGTGGAACAAGCAAAAGCGGCAGCCTAAGCTTTAGGTTTATAGAGTTTTAAAAGCCCTGCCGCATTGGTGGGGCTTTTTTTGTTGAGCATTTGGGGGGCTGTGCTATCCATAGCCCCAAAGAATTAAGGGACAAAAACCGATGGATGGTTTGGACGCATTAAAGACGAAATATCTGGAAAGCATCATGGCTGCTGGCAATGAAGCGGAACTTGAAGATCTGCGCGTGGCTGCCGTGGGTAAAAAGGGTGAGATTTCCCTTAAAATGCGCGAACTGGGCAAAATGACCCCCGAAGAGCGTCAAGTCGCCGGCCCTGCTTTGAATGCACTGAAGGATGAGGTGAATTCCGCCATTACCGCCAAAAAGTCGGGACTTGCGGATGCGGCATTGGATGCGCGATTGCAGACGGAATGGATTGATGTGTCGCTTGCGGGACGTCCGCGCCGCGAGGGAACTATTCACCCTATCAGTCAGGTAACCGAAGAAGTGGTTTCGATTTTTGCATCCCTTGGTTTTGCTGTGGCCGAAGGTCCGCAGATTGAAAACGATTATTATAATTTCGACGCTTTGAACATTGCGCCCGAACACCCCTCGCGCCAGGAACATGACACGTTCTATATGCACTGCGAAGCAGACGATGATCGGCCGCCACATGTATTACGAACCCACACGTCACCTGTGCAAATCCGCTATATGGAAAAACACGGTGCGCCTTGCCGCATTATTTGCCCGGGCCGTGTTTACCGCGCTGATTACGACCAGACCCACACACCGATGTTTCACCAATACGAAGGGCTGTGCATCGACAAAGACATCTCGATGGCGAACCTGAAATGGACGCTGGAAGAATTTTGCCGCGCATTCTTTGAGGTCGACGATGTAGAACTGCGCTTCCGCGCCTCGCACTTTCCGTTCACGGAACCGTCCGCAGAAGTCGACATTCGCTGTTCATGGGACAAGGGCCAGCTGAAACTGGGTCAAGGCGACGACTGGATGGAAATTCTGGGCTGCGGCATGGTGCACCCCAAAGTGCTGGAGGCAGGCGGGATTGACCCATCTGAGTGGCAAGGCTTCGCATTCGGCATGGGCATCGACCGCATCGCGATGCTGAAATACGGAATACCCGATTTGCGGGCATTCTTTGACAGTGATCTGCGCTGGTTGCGGCATTACGGCTTTGCGAGTTTAGATATGCCGAACTTGCATGGGGGGATAAGTGGGTAGTGCAATACTTGGAATATATATTAACACATAAGAATGAACTCAGTCTTTTGTTTGATTTAATTACAACCATAGCTGTAGTTGTTGGAGTTTGTATAACTCTTATACAACTGAAACAATGGCGGAATGAAGCTAGAACAACTAAGCGTTCAGAAGTTGCAGAAGAATTGATTTCTTCAGCATATAATGTGTCAGATGCATTAAAACATATTCGGAATCCTTTTTCGAGTATCCCAAAGGATAAAGCTAATGATAAAAGATATTCTTATGAGGTTCGGTATAAAAGAATAACTGATACAGGTGACCTTTTTAAAGAACTGCGGCAACGGCAAATAAGGGCATTAGCCGTTATTGGAGATAAAGATGTTGATAGGTCAGTAAACGATTTATTCAATATCCGGTCAGAGGTTGCTACGGCTATAGAGATGTTGGCGGATAGGGCTGAAGAGAGCGATTATTCTTCAGAAGATGATGAGACAAAGGCGCTATACAAAAAATTACGTAGAAAAATGTTCGGTAGATACAGTGAAGCCGATGAAATATGGGTCATTCAAGAAAGAGCCATAAAAACAATCGACGACAAGTTGAGGCCAATAGCGCGGCTTGAAGCAAGGTAGATAAAATGAAATTCACACTCTCTTGGTTGAAAAATCACCTAGACACCGAAGCCTCAATTGATGATATCACCTATGCACTGACCGACCTTGGGTTGGAAGTGGAAGAGGTGGTGAACCCGATGGACACACTTGCCGCCTTTACCATCGGTTACGTCACCCACGCCGAAAAGCACCCTGATGCAGATAAGCTGCGGGTTTGTAAGGTTGATACGGATGACGGCGAGTTGCAGATCATTTGCGGTGCTCCCAATGCACGTGAAGGTATTCATGTTGTGGTCGCAAAGCCCGGCGTTTATGTGCCCGGCATCGATACCGCCATCGGGGTTGGTAAAATTCGTGGCATTGAAAGCTACGGCATGATGGCGTCGGAACGTGAGATGGAACTGTCGGATGAACACGACGGGATTATCGAGTTGGCAGGGGAACCCGCTATCGGTTCTAAATTCGTTGATTATCTAGCGAAACATTCACCCGATAAAATTGACCCGATGATCGACATTGCCATTACCCCCAATCGCCCCGATGCGCTGGGCATACGCGGCATTGCCCGCGACTTGGCCGCGCGCGGTTTGGGTGTGCTAAAGCCAGAGCCCACCGCCGAGATCAAGGGCGGGTTCAAGTCTGATATCAACGTAACCATTGATGCGGATGTGATGGAAAAGGGCTGCCCGCTGTTCACGGGCCGCCTGATCAAAGGCGTGAAAAACGGTCCAAGTCCCGCGTGGTTGCAGGCGCGGTTGAAGTCTATTGGTCTGCGCCCGATCTCTACACTGGTCGATATCACCAACCTTTTTACCTATGAATACAACCGCCCGCTACACGTGTTTGATGCGGACATCGTTAAGGGTGATCTGCGGGTGCATTTCGCCAAAGGTGGCGAAAAACTGATGGCTCTGGACGATGTGGAATACACGTTAGACGCGGGTATGATGGTTATTTCCGACGATAATGGCGTTGAAAGTGTTGCCGGTATCATGGGTGGACTGCCGTCTGGTTGTACCGATGACACGGTGAACGTATTCTTGGAAAGTGCTTATTGGGATCCGATTACCATCGCGATGACAGGCCGTAAATTAAAAATAAATTCTGATGCGCGCTATCGATTTGAACGCGGTGTTGATCCTGCATTCACGCCCAAAGGTCTGGACTTGGCAACGGCTTTAATACTGGAACTTTGCGGTGGCGAGGCATCCGACATGGTTGTGGCAGGGACTGTACCCGTCACGACGCGTAGTTATCATTTAAACACCGACCGCGTGAAATCACTGGTCGGCATGGATATTCCGGGTGATACGCAACGCGAAACACTGACAGCACTTGGGTTTGACCTAAAGGGCGACGATGCATTTGTGCCAAGCTGGCGACCCGATGTTTTGGGTGAGGCTGATTTGGTCGAGGAAATCGCGCGTGTGGCGTCGCTTACCAAGCTTCAGGGCGTTCCTTTGCCGCCTTTAAGTGTGGGTGTGCCGAAACCGATTTTAACACCAATGCAACGACGTGAAACCATGGCACGACGCACTATCGCGGCACTTGGCTATAATGAATGTGTGACCTATTCGTTCATTGATCAACCAACTGCCCAGATGTTTGGTGGTGGCACTGATGCGGTGAAAATCGGCAATCCTATTTCTACGGATATGAGCCATATGCGGCCATCCCTGTTGCCGGGTCTGTTGCAAGCGGCGGCCCGCAATCAGGCACGCGGTATTATGGATATGGCGCTGTTTGAGGTTGGCCCTGTGTTTCATGGCGGCGAACCTGAAGATCAAGAGGTTTTGGCCACAGGACTGTTGGTTGGATACACCGGCCCGCGTGATCCGTTTGGTGCACGCCGTGCGGTGGATACATATGATGCAAAGGCGGATGCGCAAGCGGTTTTATCGGCCATTGGCGCACCTGAAAAAATGATGGTTATGCGCGGCGCGCGTGAGTGGTGGCATCCCGGTCGTTCCGGTAAATTGTCTCTGGGGCCGAAAAATGTGCTGTGTGCATTTGGTGAATTACACCCCAAAGTGCTGGCCGCGATTGGGGTTAAAGGCCCTGCTGTGGCGTTTGCCGTATATGTGGCAAAGGTACCGTTCCCAAAAACCAAAACCGCAACGCGCCCTGCACTGGCTGTTTCCGATTTGCAAGCTGTAGAGCGCGATTTTGCCTTTGTGGTGGACGATCATGTGGAAGCTTTGACATTGCTGAATGCTGCCAAGGGTGCGGATAAGGCACTGATTACTGATGCATCCGTTTTTGATGTCTTTGGCGGTGATAAAGCCGAGGCGCAAATGGGTGCCGGCAAAAAATCCATCGCTATCTCGGTGCGCCTGCAACCAAAAGATACGACGCTGACCGACAAGGATATTGAGGCGGTTAGCGCTAAAATCATCGACAAGGTCAGCAAGGCTACGGGTGGTACATTGCGCAGTTAATGGTGCTTTGAACGCAGAGAAGTTACGCATAAGATATGAACAATCGGGAATGGACAAACATATGACATTGAATATTTATCTATCCGGCGAAATTCACACTGACTGGCGTGAGCAGATCATTGACGGAGCTAAAGGATTGGATGTTACTTTTAATAGTCCCGTAACTGATCATGCGGCATCGGATGATTGCGGCGTTGCTATTTTGGGCGAGGAGCCGAACAAGTTTTGGCATGATAATAAAGGTGCTAAACTGAATGCTATCCGTACCCGAAAAGGTATTCAGGATGCGGATATTGTGGTTGTGCGTTTTGGTGAAAAATACAAGCAATGGAACGCGGCGTTTGATGCAGGTTTTGCTGCAGCTCTCGGTAAATCGTTAATCATCTTGCACGGGGCTGATCATCAGCATGCATTGAAAGAGATTGATGCGGCCGCACTGGCAGTGGCAGAGCGGCCGGATCAGGTTGTTGAAATCCTGCGATATGTTTTAGGCGGAAGTTTACCCGCTTAATCGCGTGGCGGATTGACCAAACCCTTTTGAACTGCAGGGCGTTCCAAAAAGCGATCCAGATATGCAGGGACGTTTTTCAGATCATCCCATCCAACCAAATGTGCAGCTTCATAGAAATCGAGCACGGTTCTTAACCATGGGGCAATTGCGATGTCAGCGATAGAGTAATCACCAACGACCCAATCCTGACCTTCCAATTGGGCATCCAATACTTTCAGCAATCGCGCCGTTTCTGCGACATACCTGTCTTTCGGGCGCGGATCTTCGATGTCTTTGCCGGCGAATTTGTGGAAAAAGCCAAGCTGCCCGAACATCGGTCCAATGCCACCCATCTGGAACATTAGCCATTGCAGGGTTTTGTACCGTGTAACGGGATCATTTGACAAAAATTTGCCGGTTTTTTCTGCAAGGTAAATCAAGATAGCGCCACTTTCCCAAAGCGGTAACGGCTTTCCGTCAGGCCCATTCGGATCGATAATTGCCGGTATTTTATTGTTTGGGCTTAGAGATAAGAATTCTGGTGTCATTTGGTCGTCAGTTCCAAAATTGACCAAATGGGCTTCATAGGGCAGCCCTGTTTCCTCTAGCATGATCGACACTTTGACCCCGTTGGGGGTTGTCAGCGAGTATAGCTGAATTAGGTCTGGATTTTGTGCAGGCCAGCGGTTTGTGATTTCAAATGATGATAAGTTTGACATCTGTGTACTCCTTGAATTTGGTGAACAATCTTAATTTTGGTAGGAACATACAAGCCGATAACACGTTAATTTGATAATTTACTTGAAAGATGATCAATGCACCCCCACTTATGTTTGCACATTCTTCGAATATTCGGGGAAATGGAAACAGGGGAAAAATATGCTAAAAGAATTTAAAGACTTCATCGCCAAGGGCAATGTCATGGATATGGCCGTTGGTATCATTATTGGTGCGGCCTTCACCGCAATTGTGGGCTCGTTGGTTGCTGATTTGGTTAATCCAATCATCAGCCTGTTTATGGGTGGTATTGATTTCAGCGGGTTGTATGCAACGCTTGATGGCTCGACACATGCATCACTTGCAGTAGCTGAAGAGGCGGGTGCACCTGTATTCGCATATGGTCGTTTCATTATGGCGGTGATCAATTTTTTGATTATAGCGTTTGTAGTGTTTATGTTGGTGCGCAGTGTCAACAAAATGAAAGACGCGGCAGCCGCTGAAGAAGAAGTGGCTGAAGCAGCACCGGCAGGCCCATCGGATAATGATTTATTGGCAGACATTCTGAAAACCTTGAAAAAGAAATAAGGTTTTCACTAGAAAGCAAAAAGGCCCGCATATCACGCGGGCCTTTTTTTATTACATTTTCAAAGCGGCTTCGGCGTCAATGAAATCCATACCCAAGGCTTTGCCTACGGCAGCGTAAGTTATTTTACCATGATGGGTGTTAAGACCGTTCAACAGATGAATATCATCAGCACAAGCCTGTTTCCAACCTTTATTAGCCAATGCCATCATGAACGGCATTGTGGCATTGCCCAATGCGATTGTAGATGTGCGTGCAACAGCACCCGGCATGTTGGCCACACAGTAGTGCATGATGCCGTCAACTTCGTAAATCGGGTCATCATGGGTTGTGGCTTTTGATGTTTCAAAACAACCGCCCTGATCGATGGCTACATCAACCAGAACTGAGCCCGGTTTCATTGTGGAAAGCTGTGCGCGGCTGATCAGAGTAGGCGCAGCGGCGCCCGGTATCAAAACGGCACCAACAACGATGTCAGCATCCGCAATAAGGGCTGCTGTGTTATCTTTTGATGCGTAACGGGATTTGAAGAGGCCACTAAAGGCATCGTCCAGATAACGCATACGTGGCAAAGACATATCCAGAACCGTTACATCGGCACCCATTCCAGCAGCAACGCGTGCGGCGTGCGTTCCAACAACACCGCCGCCGATGACAACAACCCGGCCAGGGGCAACACCAGGGACACCGCCCAATAGAACGCCGCGGCCGCCGTTGGCTTTTTGCAATGTCCAGCTACCCACTTGTGGGGCCAGTTTACCTGCAACTTCGGACATCGGTGCCAACAAAGGCAAAGTTCCGTTTCTGTCGGTTACGGTTTCATAAGCAATCGCAGTAACACCGCTGGCCAGCAAATCGTTGGTTTGAGGGGCGTCAGGTGCAAGGTGCAAATATGTGAATAGAATTTGACCTTCACGCAATTGTTTGCGCTCAACCGGCTGTGGCTCTTTTACTTTTACCACCATGTCGGCACGGGCAAAAATCTCTGCCGCTGTGTCGACGATTTCAGCGCCGGCCTCTAGATAGGCGGTATCTTCGAAACCTGCGCCTGCACCGGCGGATTTTTCGATAATTACACTGTGACCATATGCAACCGCTTCTACAACGGCAGCAGGCATCATTCCTACGCGATATTCCTGGTTTTTGATTTCTTTTGGACAACCGATAAGCATGACAACTCCCGTTTCGCTTATATTAAAGATAAAGCAGTATCGCGCGTTATATGGGGAGATATATAAGATTATTACTGGTAAAATCTAAAATCATAGAATATTCTATTGAATAGTTAGTGAAATACGCTGAAAGTTTGCATGAAATGAAAATTGACGAAATAGACAGACGAATCCTGAATACATTGCAACGCACAGGTCGCATTTCGAATGCGGATCTGGCCGAGACAGTAAATCTGTCGCCATCTGCATGTCATAGGCGTGTGCAACAACTTGAAAAGAAGAAAATCATTAAGGACTATGTTGCCTTATTGGACGCTCGAGAAGTGGACCGCAAGACAACGGTATTTGTCGAGATAACGCTGTCCGGACAAGCCGATGATGTACTGGACGCATTTGAACGAGAGGTGCGCTTGATCCCGGATGTTTTAGAATGCCATTTGATGGCGGGTACGGCGGATTATGTTTTGAAAGTTGTTGCGTCTGATACGGAAGATTTTGCACGCATCCATCGCAGGTATTTGTCACGGCTTCCCGGCGTTGCGCAATTGCAGTCAAACTTTGCATTGCGTACTGTGTTTAAAACAACAGCCCTGCCGATTTAAGCCGTCAGATACTGAACGGTATAAAGTGTTCCAAAACCCAAAACAACGGCACCAATAACGCTTTTTTTCCAGATACCGATCATAACAGCTGCAATGGTTGCCATGATGCGGGCTAAGTCCGGCGTGCCACCTGCCGCCTCTGGCCACAGAATAAGGGGCGCAATCAGTCCCGGCAGTACTGCAACACCAACATAACGCAGATGCCGCAATACCCAATCAGGTAATTCTCGGTCGCCAAGAAGGCCTAAAAATGAATAACGAATAAAGAATGTTCCTATCGCCATACCAATTATAATAAACCATACTTTGGCTGGGTCTAAGACCATTTTTTATACCCCAGTTTTAATTCTGAAAATGCACCAACCATCATTGCCATAATAGCTGCAATAATAAGTCCAAGATTGTATGGAACCCAAGTTAGAGCAAGTGCCGCAACGACCGAAACGATTGCTGTCAAAATATGTGGAACGGTGCGTAAAAGCGGGGCAATCAGTGCGATAAAACAAATAGGTACCGCAAAATCCAAACTGAATTCTGCTGGTATTGATGTGCCCAAAACCGCCCCAATATAAGTTGAGCCATACCAAAGAGGCGTGATTGCCAGCATGATACCAAAGAAATAGGCAATTTTATATACAGTAGGTTGATCCGGGTTTTCATCAAACTCTTTAACCCCTAGGGCAAAAGATTGATCAACTAAGAAGTATGAAATTAAAAGCTTCAATCGGGTTTTCAATTTACCAAAATGTGGGACCAGGGCAGCTGAATACATCGCCATACGCAAATTGACGGCCAGCGATGTTAGCAGAATAATAAAAGTAGGCGCATTTTCAGACAAAAGGGCGAGTGCGCTGAATTGCGAAGCCCCTGCGATAACCAAAATGGAAAACGACATTACTTGTAATAGGTCCAAGCCTGCTTCGGTGGCAACGACACCAAATAACGTGCCAAAGGGTGCAACAACCAAAATAAACGGTAAGCCGTCACGAAAACCGCGCCAAAATGTGTTTTTTGTAGTATTGTTCTGCGCTGTCATTGGGATAGGGTGCTCTTGGAAAATGATGGTGTATAGTCTACCGCTTGACCGTTATCTCAACTTTACTGGAGACGCAATTGCACGACGCTGAAAATGATAAACACATGATTATCGCCCCTGAAGTGAGTGCGCCTAGATTAACACGTAAGGTTGTTGGTGTGGATCAAAATGGGGCAAATGTTGATATGTCGGTGATCGAAGAACGGCCCCTGACAATTTTTCTGAACAGTCGGGAAATTGTTACAGCTATGACTATTGGCGATTACCCCGAATATTTGGCGCTGGGCTTTTTGCGCAATCAGCGCATGCTTGACCCGAATGAGGAAATTTTGGGTGTCGATTATGATGAAGAATTGGAAACAGTTGTCGTTCGAACAGCGGTTGAAACGGACTATGAAGAAAAGCTGTCCAAGAAAACCCGCACATCTGGCTGTGCAGTCGGTACTGTTTTTGGCGATATTATGGACGGTTTGGACGCAGTCGTTTTGCCAAAGGTAGCCGTTCAAACATCATGGCTTTATACGCTTTCAAAGAAAATAAACACAACACCCAGCCTTTATCTGGAAGCGGGAGCCGTGCATGCGACCGTACTTTGCTCACAAGACCGGCCATTGGTTTATATGGAAGATGTTGGACGGCATAATGCGGTTGATAAGGTTGCCGGATGGATGTTGTCGGAAAAGCAAACGGCTGCGGATAAAATCCTCTATACAACGGGTCGGTTGACCTCTGAAATGGTGATTAAAACCGCATTGATGGGTATCCCTGTTTTAGTATCCCGTTCCGGCTTTACGGCATGGGGGGTGGAACTGGCTAATCAAGTTGGTTTGACTTTGGTGGGTCGTATGAAGGGGAAACGTTTCGTGTGCCTAAGCGGGAATGACCGATTGCAATGGGATCACACAAACGATGAGGATGCTCAATAATGCAGTTGGCAGGTATTGTTTTGGCGGGGGGGCAATCCACACGCATGGGTGGACAGGATAAATGCCTGTTGGAATTAGATGGCAAGACGCTGTTACAACGTTCTGTCGATAAATTAGCGTTGCAAGTCGATACTATTGCCATCAACGCAAATAGTGATGAAGATGGTTACATGCACCCCGGTTTAACTGTGTTGCGTGACAGTTTTCAGGGTTTTGCAGGCCCGTTGGCAGGTGTGCTGACAGGGATGGAATGGGCGCATATGCGTGGTGCCAGCCATGTGATAACAGTCGCGGCAGATACTCCGTTTTTTCCTGATGATTTTGTTGCAAATATGCAAGCAGCTTTATCCACGCAATCCGGTGAAATCGCTATTGCAGAAACATCGGATACGGATGGCAAGTTTTTCAATCACCCTACCTTTGGAATATGGCCGGTCTCTTTGCACGATGATTTACGTGGTGCATTGGATCAGGGTGTGCGCAAAGTTATGCAATGGGTAAAACCACATGGTGTTGTGAAAGTGGCATTTCCGGCTGTGCCATTCGACCCGTTCTTTAATGTGAACCGCCCGGAAGATTATGAAATGGCGCAAATCTTGTTAAAGGAGCACTCCTTGTGAATATATTCGGTATAGTTGGTTGGAAAAATTCAGGGAAAACAACGCTTGTAGCAGGTTTGGTAACAGAGCTGAAATCGCGGGGGTATACAGTATCGACTGTGAAACATGCACATCACGCATTCGATTTGGATCAACCGGGGCGAGACAGTTACAAACACCGAGAAGCGGGGGCGCAAGAAGTGTTGATCAGTTCTGGTAAACGTTGGGCATTGATGCATGAATTGCAGGGTGAGAAAGAACAAACACTTAATGTTCTATTGGCGAAAATGACACCTGTTGATCTGGTTCTTATTGAAGGGTTTAAAACCGCACCGCATCCCAAAATAGAATGTCATCGTAGTGTATCCGAAATGCCGTTGGTATCAAAAACGAATGATACAATCGTGGCTGTGGCCCATGATATTGATGTGGATACGGGTGGATTGATCAGCCTTGATTTAAACAATGTCAAAGATATTGCGGATTTTGTTGTTATGCAAACGGGAATTGATACATGAGTATTCCACCCCTTAAAAACAACTGTTTTGCGATGCCCCCCGGTGTTGAATGGACACCGGTTGATGCCGCTTTGGCACTTATTAAAAAGGGCCTTCATCCGGTTGTTGGAACAGAGCGTGTTACAGTGGATCTAGCTGCGGATAGGATTTTGTCCACCGAAGTGAGTGCAAAACGCAGCAATCCCCCATTGGCAAATTCGGCCGTGGACGGATATGGGTTTTGCCATGACGGCTTGGCCGATCAAGATATAATTGATCTACCGCTTCAAAATGGTGTTTCAGCAGCCGGTAAACCGTATGCGAGCGATGTTAAAGCGGGGTATGCATTGCGGATATTAACGGGTGCGATCATACCCAGTGGTGTTGATACAGTCATTTTAGAAGAGGATGTTTCTGTCAACGGTGCTTCTATCACATTCAGATCAGGCTTGCGATGCGGCGCCAATTTGCGCAATGCTGCAGAAGATGTGGCCCAAGGGCAGGTGATATTTCAGGCAGGTCATTTATTGCGCCCACAAGATATTGCGCTTTTGGCGGCAACCGGTGTGCATAAAATCTCTGTTTATAAACGCCTGAAAGTCGCTGTTATTTCAACCGGTACCGAACTGATCAAAGTAGGAGATATAGCAAGAGACGATCAAATATTTGATGCCAATAAGCCAATGCTACTGAATATGTTG
Organism: Amylibacter sp.; assembly: GCA_021775375.1. Taxonomy (GTDB): domain Bacteria; phylum Pseudomonadota; class Alphaproteobacteria; order Rhodobacterales; family Rhodobacteraceae; genus Amylibacter. The sequence continues at coordinate 12,445 of JAJFHY010000035.1, forward strand.
ACTTCTTGGGGCTATGACGCAGTTGATGGCGGTCACTATATAGATGATCCTGATGTGATCCGTGATGGCCTGAATGCAGCGGCGCAAAATGCGGATGCTATTTTTGTGTCTGGCGGTGCATCTGCAGGGGACGAGGATTATGTGTCAAAACTGCTCAAAGAAGAGGGTATTTTAAATACTTGGCGTGTAGCAGTAAAACCAGGACGCCCGATAGCTATGGCACTTTGGAATGGCACGCCTACATTCGGCTTTCCCGGCAATCCGGTTGCGGCCTTTGTCTGTGCATTGATATTCGGGCTTCCGGCATTGAAAACGCTAGCGGGCCAGTTCGGCGGAACTGTGAAATCATATCAGGTTCCCGCAGCTTTTGACAAATCTAAAAAAGCTGGTCGTCGTGAATATTTGCGCGCCAGATTAAATGAAAACGGCCATGCGGAAGTCTTTAAATCAGAAGGATCCGGGCGTATATCTGGACTGGCTTGGTCTGATGGTTTGATCGAATTGCCGGATGCTGCCGACACGGTAAAACCGGGTGATATGGTTACGTATATTCCATATTCATCTTTTGGATTTTAACGTTCGTCGAACGCGCCGGAAAGACGACCCAATAGCATGAAGGCAACCGCACTGCGGGTTTTGCCCATTTGTGTAAGTTCACTGTCTTCAGCAGCTTTTTCAAATTCGGTCAGTATTGTATCGAATTGTGTAAGAAACCCAAGAACCGTTTCCCGAAAAGCGCTATCATTTTTAAGCCGCGATTTAGCCAAAGCCAAGGCCGTACGATCCCGCACCATACCCAGTCCTGCAATTTCTTTGCCGCGTGCGCCTTTGGCAAAGCTTCGCCAAGCAGTTGGTGCCGGTTTATCAATGCGTAAATCGTCAGTATAAATTCCGTCCTCGGATAACATTGTCAGAACATCTTGGGCTGAATACAAAAGCTGGGATGTATTGTGGTCATTGAATGCGCGCTGCAATACTTGAAAACCCTCGGTATCTTTTGCGTCATCCGGAAAATTCAAAGCCTTTATAAGTTCCCTAATTGTAATGGGTTCATCGGATATGGTTTGATCTTTCGGCAACGGTAAATCGGGCTGTGCTTTATCCCGACGCCCTTCAGCCCCTCTTGATAATGCAGTTGTATTGCGCGGTGGGCGTGCTTGACCACGATCCTCCAGGGCTTGATCTGCAAGTTCGGAAACATGGCTGTCGGTTTGTTTCATATGAGCTGCAATTTGTGCCAATTTGCTTTGGATCCAGCGATCGCGCGTTTCAGATTCCTCAACAATCTGAACTGCGAGCGTTTTATTTATCTTCTCTATTGATTTGCGCATCGCAATCGATTCATTGCGCATTGCATATAAGGAACGCGACAAAAGGGCAGCTATCCAAATCAGGATAAGGGGCAGGAATAAACCGACCGCTATCAACGCTGTTAAATTTTGATCATAGCTTAGTTGTCGCGCGGACTCTGGGTATATATAAAATATGATACCGATACCCAAAGTCCATGTGGCCGTCAGTATGATAGCAATGATAAGGGCTGCTTTTTCATTATGCGCATCATTGCCATCTTTTCTGTCCATTTGACAAAACCCTTATAAGACCCGAAGGCGGTTTATATATAGTTTACGCTTACAATCTCATAATATTTAGTGCCACCGGGTGTACGTACTTCTACACTGTCGCCCTCTTCTTTGCCGATCAATGCGCGTGCAATTGGTGAATTCAGATTTAGTTTGCCTTTTTCAATATTCGCTTCAGGCTCGCCGACAATTTGAAATGTTTTTTCAGCATCGGTATCTTCATCCGCTATTGTGACAGTTGCACCGAATTTTATCGCACCTGATAGTTTGCTGACATCAATGATGTCAGCAAGACTTATGATGCCTTCCAGCTCTTTTATGCGCCCTTCAATGTGGCTCTGTTGTTCACGTGCTGCATGATACTCTGCATTTTCTGACAGATCACCATGTTCACGTGCCTCGGCAATGGCTCGAATAACTTCAGGTCGCGCTACGGATTTCAGTTGTTTTAATTCCACTTCAGCGGCGTTGTAGCCACCG
>JAJFHY010000036.1 GCA_021775375.1 Amylibacter sp.
GTCAGGACGTTTTTGAATACATCGAAATGTTCTATAATCCAAAACGCAAACACGTTAGAAACGGAATGTTGTCGCCTATAGACTTTGAATGGCAGCATAAAATGAACAAGCAAGGCGTCTAGAAAACTAGGGGCTATTCAGGTTGAACTAATGGGCATTCCCAATTGGCTGGCGATAATAACGGTAATCGCTGCTGCTAGCGCAATACAAAAAGCACGGGAACGATCCAACTCCGTAATCTCAGACCCCACGGTGCGGATTAGCTTGGGACCAAACAGCGCAAGACCAAATGAAATCCCAATCGCACCAATCACCATAATCCAAAGAGGAATAGCCACTTTCACGCCACCTTCCCCTTCGGTCAGGACATCGAAGATACCAGCAAGTGGCCCAACGGAGTTTGCAACGTCATTCGCACCATGAGCAAAGCTTAACATCGCGGCGGAGATAATCAACGGAACGGTAAACAAGCGGTTCACCCCGTCGCGATCACCCGTTAGTTTTGGTATCGCACGAGCAATCAAAGGACGCACAATCAAATAAGTCACAACGGCTACGACCATACCGGCCAACAATGCTTCGCCGAATGAAACAGAGGCAATTTTTTTGATGCCTTTCAGCGCCAAATAGGTTGTAAACGCCAAAGCCATAATACCGATCATCATGGGTACAACCCGTTTGGCCGCAATCAACGGATCGTCTTTAAAGAACACCAATTTTTTTAACGCATATAGAAATACCGCAGCAATAATCCCCCCGGTCACGGGTGAAACCACCCAGCTAAGTGCGATTTTACCCATCGAATCCCAGTTCACAACATCCCAACCGGCCGCAGCGATACCTGCGCCCATAACGCCGCCAACGATCGAATGTGTGGTGGAAACAGGCGCACCAATCCATGTGGCTGCATTCAACCAGATAGCCGCTCCTAGTAACGCCCCCATCATGACCCAGACATACGTCGACTTATCAGGGATATTGGACGGATCAATTATACCTTTCTTGACGGTTGATACAACATCACCACCTGCAATGATGGCGCCGCCTGCTTCAAACGTAGCGGCAATAATAATCGCGCCCGTCATCGTCAACGCATATGAACCAACCGCCGGGCCGACGTTATTGGCCACATCATTTGCGCCAATATTCAGGGCCATATAAGCCCCAATTACGGCTGCTGCGACCAACAGATAGGCCTGATCAATGTGGGAATAACGTGATCCAGTGTAGATCATCACCCCAACTATAAAAATAATAGCCGTCCCCAAACGGCCAACTTCATTACGGCTAATGTTCGCCGCATTTTCGATCTTTATATAATCTTTAATTTTCATCGCAGTTCCCTTCAACGTTTCTGGATACCAAATGTTGCCACAAGTTAAACCAGCAGATGTATTTCCATACACCACGCATATCGCTCAGTAGTATCGGACACATTTTAAGTTTATTTAGGCCAGTGCGATATGAGGTAGATCAAAGTTGGTTGAATGAAATCTCATAAAACTATCCGAAAGCATGGTTCGTCGAAGATTATTATGTCCAGATATACAACCATTTTAATCACGAGAGACACTTAGAAGGCAGACGATTCTTCAGGCAAAAGCGTGCAACTGCTCTCGCGGAGTGGTTCAAATTTTGTACCGCATGATGTTGAAGGTGACGTACCTTTTGCGGCGTACTCAAGTTTATCTGACAACACCGATGAATGTTTCGGTCGAGAAAATACAGAGGGTGACCAAACGACGGAACTCGCGCCAAGATCAGTTCAATGTAGGCCTCTAATTCCATTAAATTTAAGCTAAGAGCACTTTTTGGCACCCTCGCTTTTCTGGTTTTTTTGAAAACTATGAGAGCCCGTATCAGGCTTGGGATGATCGCTTCTTTGCAGTTGCTACCTTTCGCAGAGCGAAGAGGGTACCGGCAGGGCCGAGCAGTTCAAATATCACGGTAGTGCCTATGGTGACGGTCAAGATGGCTTCGGCGTAGACTGGAAATTCTTCGGCAGCAATCAGGGCCATGCCCAGCGCAACCCCCGCCTGCGGCAGTAAAGCGATACCGAACCACGGGCGCTGTTCCCGTGGCGCACCTCCGATGACGGCCCCGCTCCAGCCACCGATGATCCGCGAAAGAATTCGTAGGACGACATAGCCTAGCCCAATTAGCCCGACATTGCCCAGTGCGCCGACATCGAGCGATGCCCCAGCGAGTATGAAAAACAAGATCATGAAGGGCCATTGAAAATGCTTGATCTCGTGAAATGCGCGGGAATGGTGCCGAGCAAAGTTTACGATTACTGCCCCTGCGGTCATGCCCGCGATTAGGAACGATACGTCTAGCCACAGTGCCAGACCAGCACATAGGAACACGATGCCCAGCGCTTCAGTCTGTTGCGGCTCTCCTTTTGCTAAACGCCCGGTTAGATAGGCTCCGGGCCAGCCCAGAGCCAACCCCAGTGCCATCGCGCCACAGATTTCCCATGCAGCGTCAAGTAGACCACCGTTCGACTCTCCGCCGTTCAGCAGGCCGACGAGGATCAGAACCAACGAAAATGACAGCACGCCCCAGGCGTCATCGATAGCAACGATACCAGTTAAGGTTTTAGGGAATCCTCCCTTGGCCTTGGCTTGTTGGATCACATCCTGCGTGGCTGCGGGGTCAGTCGCCGTGGCAATCGCGCCCAATAGCAGGGCAAGACCCAAATCGATGCCAATAGCCCAAAGCCCGGCGCCGACAACCGCAATCGTCACGATCACAACCGACAGCGAGATTGCCATGATAGTCGCCCCATGTTTGCGCAGGTTTTTCAACGATAGCGAGTTGCCCAGCAGGAAGGCGACCATAGTCAAGGCGGCAATGGTCAGAAACTCGTACCAATACTTCGCTTCTAACGGTAACAAGTTTAGGCCTGAACTTCCAACCGCGACACCGCAGAGCAGCAGTAGAGTGACCCGGGGCAGTCGTGTGCGCCGTCCGAACTGATCTGCGAAGAGTCCAAGCAAGAAGAGCCCGCCGAGGGTCAGAAAGATCAGATGCAATTCCATGGCTCACCGTAACCGGACGCCCAGCAAATTCCTTGTTCTAGATCAAACCTGCATGAGGGTCGCCAGTGCCTGTAAACTGATATGCGACCGGCAGTCTCGCCCGCACAACTGCTTTGACTGACTTGCCGCGCACTCACTTGATGCAAATGTCCGCTTTCTAGAAATCGACTTAGACATTAGCACTTACAGCGAATGTCCGCTTCTCTAATTGGGTGTTTAAGTCAAGCTCATATACCTTTTGAGTTAAGGGCCTTTGTCGCTCATCCGGGTCACGCTTCTCTTCGCAGTCTATTTTGGCGTTCGAAAGGCGCCGCTGCATGCATGTGTTGGATTGGCAGTGGAGAGCCCCGCTTTCCGGCGCGCTTCAAGTGGCGCAGCAGACATTTTCGGCTTCATCCACAAACCTCGTCCAGTGAGGACGACCCCGTTAGGATTGGGTGGTTAGCTTTTAATTCATGCCGTGCCTCCCACCTGATCCTGACGGAATTCAGTGCCATCGATCCACATACGATGTAGAAGGACAGCGAGCTTGCGGGCGACTGCAACAACTGCGCGGCGACGTCCTTTGGTGCGCATCAATCGCATGCCCCAAGATTTGATCTGTGACCCAGCCATCGTTCGCATAAGCAGCGCATTGGCAGCTGCGTAGAGTGTCGCACGTACGTCTCTATCTCCTGCTTTTGATATACGGCCAGGATTGTCATGTTCACCTGACTGATATCTTCGGGGTGTCAGTCCAAAATGTGCAGCAACTGTACGTGAACGCTTAAATCGTGTTGGGTCATCAACTGCAGCCTTGAATGTGAGGGCCGCAATCGGACCAACCCCTGGAACGGTCATAAATCGCATAGAAACCTCGTCGTGTGACGCCGCCCGTTTAACTCGACGGTCAAGCTCCAGATAATGTTCGAAGAGCACCACTCTTGCGTCGAGCAGTGGTATAATTGCATATGCGAGTACGTCATCCATTTCGATCATGGGGCGTACAAGGCGATCAAAAGTGCCATGCTTAACAGTCTTGGGTAGACGAACGCCAAATATCTTCAATAAGCCGCGAACTTCGTTAGCCAGATCCATTGTTTTCTTAAGTAACGCTTTGCGTGTACTCAGCAGCGCTCTAACGCCATGGGCTTCGCGACTCTTCATATGTACAGGGCTAAACCAGCCAGTGCGCAGGATTTGTGCAATGCCACGTGCGTCGGTTTTATCAGTCTTATTTCGCATAGCTGATAGGGCTGCATTCACTTGTCGAGCCTCCATGCATACGACATCAAACCCTTCAGCTTGTAATCCAAAGTAAAGATGTTGGCTCATGGCACCTGCCTCAAAGCCAACGCGTTCTATCTCATTTGGAAAGCTTTCTAAGCACTCTGCAATATCTTCCACTTCACATGGGAGTTCGCGTTCGAAAATCAACTTGCCATTTGTATCAACGATGCAAAGCGCGCAAGAACGCAACGACACATCTAATCCAGCATAATACTTCATCATTCATCTCCTTTGTTCACAGATACCCTGTGACCTTATCAGGAGCTTGATCTCAAATGAGAGGCAGCCCAATTACGCATGCTTTCCGCCCACAGTTCCCAAGTCAACTACGGCCCAAACCTGCCTTTCGTCGGCCGACCTTGTGTTGCGGTGCAGCATTTCCGAACCAGCCATTCGTGCTAAGTGCAGCATTTTTACTGGCTGGAGGTCGACTGTGCGGACTACTCTGCCATTCAAATGGATTTGTGGAACGGCGGTTCTGTTTGGCTTGCAGACATCCAGCAGCCTAGACTTTATGCGCTGTCCACTGCGCATAAGTGAATGCAGAACTGTGCAATGAGAAACCGGTAGAGCTTCAATGGCGCGGGATGTACTTGGCCAGTTAAACGACCTCTCGGGAGCTTGACGGTGCTCAGTGCTTTTCGAGTGCCTCTTTGAGCAAGCCGAATTCGCCTGATGACATTTTGACAGTCTCCTCTTCGCCGGGGAATTGTCCCTCAACGACGGCGGCTCGAAACCCTCGGAGCGCCTTGGCCCGTTCGGACGCGAGCTTTTTGCGAATAGTGAGCAGGTCACCGAATGCCCTTGCGTGACGCGGCGGATTTTCAACATCTCCACAGATATCCTCAAGATACAGCAAGACGACATCGGCGGATGGGCCTGCCCCGATGGAATGGGTCACGAGGTTTGAATGGTGGCGAATGGCATCAAGCGCATCTGATGCCACACATTCCACCTCAACCGCGAATGCACCGGCATCTTCCAACCTGCGAAACTGATCCAGCAGCGTCAGCGCCTCTTTTGCCGTCTTTCCTATTATACGCAGACCGCCAACTTGCGTTGATCGGCGTGGGATCAGGCCGAGATGGCCTTGAACGGACAAACCTTCTTTCGCCAACATCTCAACCACTTCCAAACTGCGCGGCGTCTGTATTGAATCGGCTCCCGCCTCGGCGGCCTTCATTGCGGCACGCAGAATCTCATCTTTAGTCACGTATTGCGACATCGGCAGTGCAGCGTTGATAAAGATTTGCGGGGCGGCGGCGCGGATGGTCGGCGTCAGCTCATCCCAAATCGACAAATGGTCAATACCCGCCTCGGCGCAGGCTTGGGCCTCCTCGAATGTGTTGGGCACCGTTGAGGTAAATTTACGAGTTCCACGCAGTTGGATGAAGTCAGCAACTGTCAGGAACCGTTGTGCGGGCTCGCCGCCGTATGTGTAAATGTTCTTGAGCTTCATGTTTCTCGTCTCTTACGGCGCTAGCGTTTCTGTATGGCCGTCCACAGCAAGTATCTGACCTGAGATTTTGGACCCTGAGGGGGACGCGAGGAAGCGGATCGTATTGGCGACGTCCTGAGCTGTGACCCATGTCTTCATCGACACGCCTTTGACATAACTTTGGCGCACAGCATCAATGGCTTGTCTGCGTGCGGATGCCTCATTCTCGATAACGCGGTCCATGCGCGGCCCTTCTACCGCGCCCGGGCAGATGGCGTTCACGCGCACGCCAGCCTCGCCCAGCTCCATCGCGAGGGTCTTTGTCAGGCCAACGATGGCCCACTTTGCTGATGCGTAGGGGCTGCGCAGGGGATAGCCCATTTGCCCAGCAGTCGAGGAGGTCAGGCAGATCAAGCCGCTGCCTTGCGCACGCATGAGCCGGGCGGCCCATCTGCAGGTCAGGAAACTGCCGTGCAAATTGGTTGCCACGCAGTGCTGCCATTCGTCGAAGTCGAGCGTTTCAATGCGGCCCGCTGGCCCGCCTGTTCCCGCATTTGCACAGACGACATCAATCCCCTGCCATCTCTCTTTAAGTTGCTGCAAAAAGGCGTCCATTTCCGCCTCGTTTGTGACGTCAACCTGGCCAGCAATCAGCGTCGGATATGCCTCCTGCATCGCGGCAAGCTGGTCGCTATCCACATCGCAGATCGCGACATCTGCGCCGTCGGCGAGGAATGCTTCGGCAATGGCGCGCCCGATGCCGGCGGCTCCGGCGGTCACAAGGATACGTTGTGTCATGATTTACTTCCGCAATGCTGTTGGTTTCTTGCGCGCACGCACCGTGCGCAGCCCTTCGGCGGTGCCATCATGGAATGACCCAAACCAGCGGTCCCAAGGCATTTCCGCCGTACCGTAGTTGCAC
>JAJFHY010000037.1 GCA_021775375.1 Amylibacter sp.
CATAGTAGCCTTTAAGCTTTTGCTTGGCGCGCAACTGGATACCGAAATCGGATAGTTTTGCTTTACGACGCTGACCATGAACACCCGGTCCATATTCACGACGATTTACTGGTGATTTTGGGCGGCCCCAAATGTTTTCGCCCATGCGGCGATCGAGTTTGTATTTGGCAGCTGTACGTTTAGTCACGGCTGGATCCTTTCAAAGTTATGAAAGGTGCTTTCCTTTCCCTAGGCTTAACCGCTTCGGGCGACAGGCGACCTATTACTAGGGCCACAAACACCAATATGGTCACTGCAAAGCAGCGATAGCGGGGGTATAAGGATAATCAGATCAGAGTCAACAGGCCATGCGCTCTAAAAATTCAGATGAAAGTTCATACTGCTGACAACTTACTATCGGTTTATGCCTCGAGCTCTTTACTAACCAAGTTGGCCATAAAAATCAAAAACCTCATGCGCCTGTTACACGCTTGTTACAAACGCACGTTATATGTGCCTCAAGTAGCCCCAGAGTGCGATTCCATACGCAAAAGCTACAAAAGTAACAAATGTATGAAAGGCGCATGAAATGGCACCGAAAAATCCACGCCCAAACAAAACTCTAGATCGCGACTTGAAAAGCCGTGTTAATTTGGAACAGGCCACACTTGCAACACGCCGCCCGCTTGTCGCTCCAAGTATTGCCGGGGCTTTTATTATTTTAACCGGCCTTATAGCCAGTGTTTCTTTCGGCTGGGGATCAGAAAGTTATGTTATTATCGCCGCCGCTGCCGTTGGTGCCTATATGGCATTGAACATCGGTGCCAACGATGTGGCCAACAATGTCGGCCCCGCAGTTGGTTCCAATGCCTTGACCATGGTTGGCGCCCTACTCATTGCCGCGATTTTTGAAAGCGCGGGCGCCCTTCTGGCCGGGGGCGATGTTGTTGGCACCATTTCAAAAGGCATTATTGATCCATCTTCTGTCAACAACCCGTCCGTATTTATCTGGGTCATGTTCGCAGCTCTCCTATCCGCCGCTTTATGGCTTAATCTGGCCACATGGATTGGCGCACCGGTTTCCACCACCCATTCCATTGTTGGCGGCGTTATGGGGGCCGGCATTGCAGCTGCGGGTTTTGCTGCCGTAAACTGGCCAACAATGGCAAAAATCGCCGCAAGTTGGGTAATCTCGCCGGTACTGGGGGGGATAGTTGCCGCCCTGTTTTTATGGTTTATAAAATCAGTGGTTTCAAACAAGCAAGATAAACTTGCCGCCGCGCGCCGTTGGGTACCCATTCTGATCGCAATCATGGCGGGTGCGTTTTCAACATATCTTGCCATCAAAGGCATTAAAAAGATCATAAAGATCGACATGCAAACAGCCCTAATGATAGGAGCTGCGGCTTCTGCGATTTCTTATCTCATCACCCGCCCATTGATCGCACGCCAATCTTCCGGCAAAGCCAATAGCAAGGAAACCGTGCGTGGTTTGTTCAAATTCCCTCTGGTATGCGCAGCAGCTCTTCTTTCCTTTGCACATGGTGCCAATGACGTAGCCAATGCCGTGGGGCCACTTGCAGCCATCGTTCACACCGCCGAGGCCGCAGAGGTTGCTTCAAAAGTATCGATCCCTTTGTGGGTGATGGTCATTGGCGCATTGGGCATTTCTTTTGGTTTGATATTATTCGGCCCAAAGCTGATCAGAATGGTCGGCGAACAAATCACAAAACTGAATCCGTTACGCGCCTATTGCGTGGCACTATCAGCCGCAATTACAGTGATTGTCGCATCTTGGTTGGGCCTACCTGTCAGCTCGACCCACATTGCAGTTGGAGCGATATTCGGGGTTGGTTTTTTCCGTGAAGCTCATTGGCGATTTACCACCCCTGATGTAAAAGTTGAAAAAGTTTTGGCAACAGAAGTGCAAAAACAAGCCAGTTCAAAACGCAAGCACCGCAAATTGGTGCGTAGGTCACATTTCCTGACAATCATTGCCGCTTGGGTCATAACGGTACCCGCAGCGGCCCTGTTGTCAGCAGGCATCTTTCTAGTCTTAAACGGCTTCACAAATTAATCGATCAAAGGGGGCAACATGCCCCCTTTTCAAGCTTCGAATTCAATCAGCAAATCTTTTGCATCCACCTGAGAACCTGCGGGTGCATGTACAGCTTTGACCACACCGTCATGTTCCGCCGCAATACCGGTTTCCATTTTCATCGCCTCGATTGTGCACAACAGATCGCCCTGCTTCACCTCTTGGCCGATTGTCACAACAACACTTGATATAACCCCCGGCATCGGTGCGCCTATGTGGGCGGTATTACCTGCCTCAACCTGTTTGCGTTTTTCAGTTGTAGCCGTCACTTTACGGTTGGCTACACGCACGGTACGCGGTTGACCGTTCAGTTCAAAGAAAACTTTCACTTCGCCGGCATCATCCGTGTTGCCCACAGCCTGCATCAATACTTCCAGAGTTTTCCCGGGGTCAATTTCCGCACTGATCTCTTCGCCCGGTTGCATGCCGTAAAAGAACGTCTTGGTCGGTAATGTTCGTACAGGCCCATAAATGCGGTGGCGCCCCATGTAATCCAAGAACACTTTAGGGTACATCAAATAGCCGTTCAGGTCTTCATCATCGATCTTTAAACCTTCAAGTTGTTTCGATACCTCTTTGCGCTTGGCTTCCAAATCAACAGGGTCAAGAACAGAGCCGGGGCGCACGTTGATTGGTTGTTCACCCTTGAGTACTTTCTTTTGTAGAACCTTGGGAAAACCACCATGCGGTTGGCCTACTTCGCCCTTGAAAAAGGTCACAACGGATTCAGGAAAGGCAACTTCTTTTTGTGGATCTTCAAGATCTTCTTTCGTGATACCGCTTGATACCATTGTCAGAGCAAGATCCCCTACCGTTTTGGCAATAGGCGTCACTTTGATCACATCACCAAATGATCTGTTCACATCCGCATAGGTTCTGGCGATTTCCGCCCAGCGATCCTCTAGCCCCATGGAACGTGCCTGTGCCTTAAGGTTGCTGACTTGCCCGCCCGGCATTTCATGCAAATACACTTCCGAAGACGGCGATGACAAGCCGCTTTCAAAGGCTGCGTATTGCCCGCGAACTGCATCCCAATAATACGAGATTTCACGTATCGCTTCTATATCCAACCCCGTGTCACGATCCGTGTTACGCAAGGCTTCAACCACAGACCCCAGACAGGGTTGCGATGTGCTGCCAGAAAACGCATCCATCGCGGCATCGACCGCATCAACGCCTGCATCAGCCGCCGTAAGAATAGTCGCAGCTGCAATGCCGGATGTATCATGGGTGTGGAAATGGATCGGCAGGCCGACTTCTTCCTTTAATGCTTTGATCAACACCCGCGCAGAGGCAGGTTTTAAAAGGCCTGCCATGTCTTTTAAACCAAGAACATGTGCGCCTGCCGCTTTTAAATCTTTACCCATCGTAACATAGTAGTTCAGGTCATACTTTGCGCGGTTCGGGTCCAGAATATCACCTGTATAACAGATAGCTCCCTCGCAAACTTTACCATTTTCAACAACAGCGTCCATCGCCACACGCATGTTTTCCACCCAGTTCAAGGGATCAAATATGCGAAATACATCTACCCCGGAAGCCGAGGCTTGGCGCACAAACTCCTGAACGACATTATCTGGATAATTGGTATAGCCTACGCCGTTGCTGGCGCGTAGCAGCATCTGTGTCATTACGTTCGGCATCGCTTTGCGCAAATCGCGCAAGCGTTGCCAAGGGCATTCCTGCAAGAAACGGTATGATACGTCAAACGTTGCCCCGCCCCAGCATTCCATGCTGAACAGTTGCGGTAGATTATGCGCATATGCCTCGGCGACTTTAATCATATCGTGGCTGCGCATCCGCGTAGCCAATAGTGATTGATGCCCATCGCGCATCGTTGTGTCTGTAATTAACACTTGCTTTTGCGCTGCCATCCAGTCCGCTACTGCTTGCGGACCTTTTTCATCCAACAGGTTACGCGTGCCATATGCAGGTTCTTTGACATTATTCTTCGGTGGTTTCGGTGCCTTCGCCAGTGGATCAGGTATTGCACGCCCTTCCACATCGGGATGCCCGTTTACCGTAATATCGGCAATATAGGTCAGGATTTTTGTCGCGCGATCACGACGTGGCTTGAACTTGAACAGATCGGTCGAGTTGTCGATAAACTTTGTTGTATAGCTGTTGTCCAGAAAAGTCGGGTGCTTCAACAGATTGATCACAAAAGCGATATTAGTGCTGACCCCGCGAATACGGAATTCGCGCAAAGCACGGTCCATCCGCGCTATAGCAGACTCCGGTGTCGGGCCCGAGCATGTGATTTTAACCAGCAAACTATCATAATAACGCGTAATAACTGCCCCCGAGTAAGCGGTACCGCCGTCAAGACGTACACCCATACCCGTGGCAGAGCGGTACGCCGTGATACGGCCATAATCCGGGATAAAGTTATTTTGCGGATCTTCAGTAGTAATACGGGTCTGCAACGCATGGCCGTTCAAACGGATCTCATCTTGGGATGCTTTGCCTGTGGCCTCGACCAACGTTTTACCTTCAGCAATCAGGATTTGTGCGCGCACAATATCAATGCCAGTGACCTCTTCGGTCACCGTATGTTCCACCTGAACCCGCGGATTTACTTCGATAAAGAAGAACTCGTTCGTGTCCATATCCATCAAAAACTCGACAGTACCGGCGCATTCATACCCCACATGAGCGCAGATTTTGCGGCCCAGCGCACAAATCTCCACGCGTTGTTCTTCGCTTAAATACGGTGCAGGTGCACGTTCCACGACTTTTTGATTGCGCCGCTGCACAGAACAATCGCGCTCAAAAAGGTGATAAATTTCACCGTGGCTATCACCCAGAATTTGCACTTCCACATGACGTGCACGACCAACAAGTCGTTCAAGATAACCTTCGCCATTGCCAAAAGCCGCCTGCGCCTCGCGCCGCCCTTCAAGCACTTTTTCTTCCAGTTCATCGGGGCCCATGATCGGGCGCATACCGCGGCCACCGCCACCCCAACTGGCTTTGAGCATAAACGGATAGCCAACTTCGTTTGCCATGCGGCGCACTTCATCCATATCATCGGGCAGAACTTCTGTGGCAGGCACAACCGGTACGCCCGCTTCCATTGCCACCCGGCGCGCTGACGCTTTATCGCCCAGCTTGCGCATGGTGGCAGCTTTCGGACCGATGAATTTGATCCCGGCTTCGTCACAGGCATCAACAAACTCTGGGTTTTCCGACAGCAACCCATAACCTGGATGGATAGCATCCGCGCCAGACATTTTTGCCACGCGTATGATCTCTTCAATGCTTAAGTAAGCCGCAACCGGCCCCATACCTTCGCCAATGCGATAAGCTTCATCCGCCTTGAAACGGTGCAAACCCAATTTGTCCTCTTCGGCATAAATCGCAACCGTGCGTTTTCCCATCTCATTGGCCGCACGCATGATGCGAATGGCAATCTCACCTCGGTTCGCAATCAGGATTTTCGAAAAGTTGGTCATATAAGGCCCCCCAAAAGGCAAAGGAATCGCAGCTGTTAAGTGCTTACTATACAGCTACGCTATAGTTGCCGTTAAAGAATACGACAACTATTGGGTCAACTCCGAAATTGTACCTACGCGAAGGTTTATCGATAACGGTGGCTAAGCCGCTTTCAACAACCCTTCGGATTTGAGCAAAGCAAGCGTTTCATCCAAGGATTTAACCACCCGTTCTATCAACAAATCAACCTCTGCATGTGTCATAATCAAGGGTGGCGAGATGATCATAGCATCGCCCACATGGCGAATAATCACATTATTCGCAAAACACCGCTCGCGGCACATAAGACCAACCGTCCCCTTGGGGCTGGAAAATGCGGCGCGACCGGCTTTATCAGGCGTCAGTTCAATCGCCCCCATCATGCCAACGATACGGGCTTCACCCACCAGCGGGTGATCCGCTAAGGACCTCCATTTGGCTTGCAAATACGGACCCACATCATCGCGTACATAATCAATGATCTTTTCTTCGTCCAAGATACGCAGGTTTTCCAGCGCAACGGCACAGGCAACAGGATGGCCCGAATAGGTGTACCCGTGATTGAATTCATCCCCACCGATCACGGCAGCAACATCATCGCTGACCATAGAACCGCCAATTGGCAGATAACCAGAACTAAGGCCCTTGGCGATCGTCATAATGTCAGGTTTGATATCAAAGGTTTCAGAGCCAAACCAGTTGCCTGTCCTGCCAAAGCCACAAATCACCTCATCCGCGATCAACAGGATATTGCGTTCCTTACAAATGCGCTGGATTTCAGGCCAGTATGTTTCAGGCGGAATAATCACCGCCCCCGCACCCTGCACCGGCTCACCGATAAACGCCGCAACATTGTCTTCGCCCAAACGGTCTATTTCCGCTTCCAAAGCACGTGCCCGTTGCAAGCCGAATTCCGCAGGTGACATATCACCGCCCTCACCGTACCAATATGGTTGGTCAATATGCGTAATATCGGGGATTGGCATCCCGCCTTGCGCATGCATAGCCTGCATCCCGCCCAAACTGGCACTACCTATGCTGGAACCGTGATAGGCATTGTGGCGGCTGATTATGGTTTTCTTCGACGGCTTGCCTTTTAATGCCCAATAATGGCGCACAAGACGGATGTTGGTATCATTGGCTTCCGAGCCGGAGCCCGCAAAAAACACATTATTCAAATGTGCAGGGGCCAATTCCGCAAGACGTGCCGACAAAGCAATCACGGGAGGGTGGCTGGTTTGAAAAAACGTGTTGTAATAGGGTAATTGCAGCATTTGTGCGCTGGCCGCATCAGCCAATTCCTTACGGCCGTAACCGATGTTTACACACCAAAGCCCCGCCATGGCGTCAAGTATTTCTACACCTTCGCTATCGGTGATAAACGCACCATTTGCTTGCGTGATAATACGCGCACCTTGTTGTGCCAACTCACCATTGGCGGTAAACGGGTGCATGTGATGGGCAGCATCCAGTGCTTGCAGTTCTTCGGTGGGCAGGTGGTTATCGATGCGTTTCATGGGTGCTCTCTGATTCATCTGAAATAGGTTATGGGCCGACTAAATAGAAAAGAAAGGCTCACGTCAATAATTTGATCAAATTATTTAATCAAAGAGTCTTTGCACAATTCCAAAGCCTTGCTCAATGTCTGCTAAAATAGCGTTTCCGACGGCTTCCGTGTCTCCGGCAACCAATCCGGCGATCGTCTCATCATGGCAATCCGCCAATTGAGCAGTACCCCATTTACCGGAAATAACCCGGTAAAGCGGACCATAACGCAGCCACAAAGTCGAGACCAATCCATACAACAAATCTGATTGCGCACAAGTATATAGGATAAAATGAAATTGATGATTATACATCATGTAATCACCGACATTGCCCTGTTCTATCGCCAAATTGACCATGTCATCAGCTGCCCGCATTTCATCAATCGTAACCTTTGTTGCCTTTGCTGCACCCAACATCGCCAGTTTTGGTTCAATCATGCGCCGCACAAACACTAAATCTGCAAAATCCTGTTGACTGATTTCCGGCAGGCAAACTCGACGGTTGCCCTGAAAAACCAAAGCGCCTTCCGCAGTCAGGCGCCGAATGGCCTCGCGAACGGGGGTCATGCCCACATCCAGCTCATCCACCAGACCGTATATAGTTACAGCTTGCCCCGGAGCAAGCTCGCCATAGAGTATCTTCTCGCGCAATCGGCGGTAGACCTGTTCATGGATTGGGATTTTCTGCGATAAAACTGGCTTCATTATTTGTACTTGCTGTCTCTACATCTAACGTTTCAACTGTAATTGATTTGATTATGTACACAGTCTAGTATCAACTCGTCTACAACTAAAGACTTGCTTTTCGTTTAAAATTTGATCAAATTCGAAAAAAACGAGTCGAAACTCAGGGAGAAACTAATGAAATTTTCAATTACAACCACAATAGCTGCACTGCTGGCCAGTGCCGTTATGGCCAATGCCGAAGAGGTGCGCGTCTATAACTGGTCGGATTATATCGACGAAGAACTGCTAACCAAGTTCCAAGACGAGACCGGCATCAAGCTTATCTATGACGTGTTCGATTCGAACGAAGTTTTGGAAACCAAAATGCTTGCAGGATCCTCCGGATATGACGTCGTGGTTCCATCAGGTACATTCCTGTCCCGCCAAATTACCGCAGGTGCGTTTCAAAAGCTTGATATGTCCAAACTGCCAAATATTGTAAACGTTTGGGATGACATAGCAGCACGCACCGATATTTATGACCCGGGTAACCTTTACTCGATTAATTACATGTGGGGCACCACTGGTATCGGCTATAATGTCGGCAAAGTAAAAGAGGCCCTTGGCGACGATGCGCCAACTGACTCTTTATCTTTGGTCTTTGATCCGGCGAATATGGAAAAACTAAAAGATTGCGGCGTGTATTTTCTGGACGCTCCAACCGAAATGATCCCCGCGGCTTTGAAATACATCGGTGAAGACCCCGATAGCCACGACATTGATGTTATCAAAAAGGCAGAAGCCGTTTTGTCAGCCGTTGCACCATATGTGCAGAAATATAATTCATCCGAATATATCAATGCTATAGCGAACGGCGATATTTGCGTCGCTTACGGATGGTCTGGTGATGTCTTGCAAGCCCGCGACCGTGCAGCAGAGGCCGACAACGGTGTTGAAGTTGAATACGCCATCCCTAAGGAGGGCGCTTTGATGTGGTTTGACCAAATGGCCATCCCGGCAGATGCACCAAACTCCGATGGAGCGCATAAATTCATCAACTTTATTCTGGACGCTCATAATATTGCGGCAGCTTCAAACTATGTTTATTATGCCAACGGCAATAAAGCATCAGAAGAATTTCTGATAGAGGATGTGATCGATGATCCAGCTGTTTATCCACCTGAAGAAACGATCAAAAACCTTTATGTGACAACGTCTTATGGGCCTAAAGAACAACGTGTCGTCACACGGATGTGGACAAAGATCAAAACCGGGAACTAATCACAATATAAAGCCCTGCACATATAAATGTGCGGGGCTTCTTTTTAAAAGGCCCTGCTCATGCCATCAGCTATATTTCACCCTTGGGAAGACCCAAAGGCAACCCCGCTTATCCGCTTTGAAAATGTCACCAAACGATTTGGCGATTTCACAGCTGTGGATAATCTGACCCTCGATATTTATGAAAAAGAATTCTTTGCCCTTCTCGGTGCATCGGGCTGCGGCAAGACCACATTAATGCGCATGTTGGCAGGCTTTGAAACACCAACAGAAGGCCGCATCACTCTGGATGGTCAGGACATATCACCCATCCCCGTTAACAAACGTGACATCAACATGATGTTCCAATCCTACGCTTTATTCCCGCATCTGACTGTTGCCGACAATATCGCCTTTGGCCTGAAGCGCTCTGACATGCCCAGCTCTGAAATTGGCGGGCGCGTTGATGAAATGCTTAATCTTGTGCAACTCAGTGCATTCGCCAAACGCAAGCCCCATCAAATATCAGGTGGCCAACGCCAACGCGTTGCCTTGGCGCGCTCACTTGCTAGAAACCCTAAGGTTTTATTATTGGATGAACCACTTGCCGCTTTGGACAAAAAGCTACGTCAGGAAACCCAATTTGAACTTATGGACATTCAGGAAAAACTTGGCACCACATTCATGATCGTGACCCACGACCAGGAAGAGGCCATGACTGTTGCATCGCGTGTCGCTGTAATGAACGCAGGCATTATCAAACAAATCGCCACGCCTGATGCGATTTATGAACTTCCGAACTCTTCATATGTTGCGGATTTCATTGGTGAAGTGAACCTGATCAACGGTAAAGTTGATACCCACACAAAAACATCCTGCAAAATTGCATGGGCAGGCGGCACAATTAACGCACAGTCTTCCAAAGACCTTGCAAAAGGCGCAGAAGTGCGTTTCGCCGTCCGGCCTGAAAAAGTGGCTGTATCCACCGATAAACCGGATGCCGCAAATACCATTCAGGGCAAAGTGCTGGACATCGCCTATTTGGGTAATATTTCGACATACCACGTAGAGGTAGCGTCTGGTCAAATTATCAAAGCCCAACTTGCAAACGCACGGCGTCTGTCACGGCGCAGCTTCACATGGGACGACACTGTGTGGCTGTCATGGACGGACACAGCCGGTCTTGTGTTGACGGAGTAGACCATGCGCCGCGCTCTTGTCATATCCATCCCGTATCTTTGGTTAATCGCCCTGTTTTTGATCCCTTTCGGGATTGTTCTGAAAATTTCCCTCTCGGATATGGCCTTATCCATCCCGCCCTATACACCATCACTGGATTTCAGTGCTGGTTTGGCAGGTATAAAAGATTTCTTTTCAAAGCTCGATTTTGAGAATTTCACTTGGTTGAAAGAAGACGATCTTTACTGGAAAGCCTATATTTCCAGTTTACGTATTGCCACGATTTCAACCATTCTGACCCTTCTTGTGGGTTTTCCAATTGCATATGGCATGGCACAGGCCCCAAAGGAATGGCAAGCATCTCTGATGATGCTTATGATCCTGCCGTTCTGGACAAGCTTTCTGATCCGTATTTATGCTTGGATGGGTATCCTTTCCAGTGAAGGTTTTTTAAACCAGTTTCTGCTGTGGATCGGACTTATCAACGTACCCTTGCAAATAATTAACACGGATTTGGCCGTCTTTATCGGCATCGTTTATGCTTATCTGCCGTTCATGGTGTTACCGATTTATGCAACCCTTGAAAAACTTGACCCGTCTTATCTCGAAGCAGCCGA
>JAJFHY010000038.1 GCA_021775375.1 Amylibacter sp.
ATCCGCACTGGCTTTATCCAGTGATGCGTTCAGAAACTTGCCGGGACGGTAAGCCATTGCTTTTATAGTTCCACCAATGGGCGCGCGATTGATATGGCAGTTGAACACACTCATAAAGACACTGACCCGCAACAATGGCGCGGTTCCAACGCCAAGCTCTTCTGGTGGTACGGCTTTTTCTATCAGCGACACAATCCCGTCGGCAGGGCTGACAATCAATCCGTCACGCGTGGGCACAGATCGTTTAGGATCGCGGAAAAAATAATAGCACCAGATGGTCAAAATAACGCCAATCCAGCCCAGAACATCGGAAATCATAAATAAAACCAAAGTGATCGCGGTAAAAATGCCAACGAATTTAAAGCCTTCCTTATGCATAGGTTTCACAAATGTGCTTAACATGCTGACTGACATTGAATATTCTATCCCTATATTAAAAGCGACATTAATGACGCTAACGGACAAGCCTGTTTTTCCAATTTAAGTCCAAATCACAGAATGATTAATCTAAACTGGATGACAAGCCTTATTATATACACGATTGGCGCAGGTCGCGGTCGTGCGGCCCGTGGTTCGCCTGCTTTTTGCTGAAAATTCACCAATAATCAAGCAAATTCAAGGAAATCCACATGTCCGAAAACAAAACCCGCAGATCAGGCGGGCGCGCAGCACGCCAAGCCATGCGCGCAGCACCATTAGCAGATAACGTCCGCCCAATTCGCGCAGGCATGGAAGGCGGTACATACAAACCGCTCTCGGATCATGACGTTCAACGTATCCATGAAACAGCTTTAAAAGCACTGGAAACGATTGGAATGGCAGACGCCCCGCAATCCGGCATAGACGTGTTGGTTAATGCGGGTGCTATCCTTGGAGATGATGGCCGCCTACGCTTTCCACGTTCCGTCGTTGAAGATGCTTTGGCAATGGCTGCGAAAAAAGTCACGTTATTCAGCCGCGACGGTAAAAACGATCTAGAGCTTTATGGCAACCGCGTTCACTATGGAACGGCGGGTGCGGCAGTCCATTTGGTAGACGTTGAGCATAATGAATACCGCGAATGCGGCGTACAGGATTTACACAACGCGGCCAAGATTGTTGACAAGCTGGATAACGTACACTTCTTACAGCGCCCAATGGTTTGTCGTGATATTCCAGATAATTACGAGATGGACTTAAACACGATTTACGCATGCTGTTCGGGAACGACCAAACACATTGGCACCAGTTTCACAGAGCCTGACTTTGTCAAAGGTGCGTTTGAAATGCTTTATGAGATTGCTGGTGGCGAAGATAAATACCGCGCACGCCCATTCCTATCAAACTCGAATTGTTTTGTGGTTCCGCCGATGAAATTCGCAACCGAATCCTGTGAGGTAATGGAAGCTTGTATTCGCGGCGGTATGCCTGTGCTTTTGCTTTCCGCAGGCATGGCAGGTGCCACTGCGCCCTCAACCACGGCAGGTGCAATCGCGCAGGCAACAGCCGAATGCCTTGCCGGTATTGTCTATGTAAATGCAATCAAACCGGGCCACCCTGCAATATTCGGCACTTGGCCGTTTGGTCTGGATTTAAGAACCGGAGCCATGTCAATTGGATCAGGCGAACAAGCATTATTGACTGCAGGCTGCGCCCAAATGCACAAATTCTACGGCCTGCCGGGCGGTGCCGCCGGTGGCGCGTCAGACTCGAAAATGCCTGACATGCAGGCCGGATGGGAACAGATGTGTTCAAATGTAATGGCCGGCCTTGCAGGTCTGAACATGGTCTATGAGGCCGCCGGTATGCATGCATCATTGTTGGGTTTTTGCCTCGAATCCCTGATCATCGCCGATGATGTGATTGGCCAGGCCCAGCGTTGCGTACGCGGGATTGAAGTGTCCGATGAAACGCTTGCGCTGGACCAGATAGCAGACGTCTGCCTGAATGGCCCGGGGCATTATCTGGGCACTGACCAGACACTCAGCCGGATGGAAGCCGATTATGTATACCCAACACTTGGTGATCGCACATCCCCCAAGGAGTGGCTGGAAAACGATAAGCCCGATTTGATCGAGAAGGCTATCAAGTTGAAAAATGAAATATTGGCGCAAAAGTCCGATGCACTGCTTGATCCCGATCTGGATATGGCTCTGCGGAGGGATTTCAATATCCATTTGAAGCGGGGATAAAACGCATTTCGGGCGGGCTATAATGCCCGCCCGTTCAAAATATCCTAGCCGCGTGCATCCATTACTGCCCGAAAACGTACCATAGATGCTTCCGACCAAGTCTCTGAACGGCGGTAATATTGCGTGAATACTGGCAAGCCATCATCAATATTCACCCAAGCTTGCTTGCTTTCAGTGTAGATATGCACCTCTGGTGGGCATTGATCGGGATCATCCAGCGTGCCCACGCGAACAAATGAAAAATCGGGGCCAAGTCCCAGGTAGTTACTAAAAACTGTGACTTTGCACATCGGGCAACGATGTATGCGTTGCCCATTGCCGCTTTCGCTTGGAATATCCAAAGCCTCTGGTGTACCTTTGATCAGTTTTACACTTTTTGTTTCGATAAATGCATTCAACGCAAAAGCCGATCCGGTTTCTCGCTGACACCAGCGACAATGACAGCAATGCACAATCAACGGTTTATCCATCACCTGATAGTGAACCGCCCCGCAATCACAATGTCCTTTCATCCTACTCTCCTATTCGTCAAAGCCCGTGTCCTACATCGGTGGTTTCATCAATCTATACAAGCAATATTCAAACCCTATCGCCAAACAGCACTTCGATCTTTATTGATATGGGCATGAGCAAACAAACCACTTTCACTATACAGACCAACGGTCAGGGTCTCTATGAAGTTACCCGCGATGTCGGGCGCTGGGTTACTGCACAAAATCAGGAAATCGGCCTGTTAACCCTGTTCGTACAACACACATCATGTTCGCTGTTAATTCAGGAAAATGCAGATCCGGATGTTCAAACCGACATGACAACGTTTTTCAAACGTCTGGTCCCCGACAGCAACCATCCTTCGATGTCGTATCTTACCCATATATACGAAGGCCCTGACGATATGCCGGCCCATATAAAGGCCGCTTTAACGCCGGTTTCACTGACGATCCCCGTGACAAAGGGAAAGATGGCCTTGGGGACATGGCAGGGCATATACCTGTTCGAACATCGTGATCACCCGCATACACGGCGTGTTATCGCACATTTAATCTAAGCTTTCGATTGCCTGGCATGACGCCATTGAATTGGTGCAAATACTATATTTAGAGAGAATCACTTTTCTCTACCCAAATGCTAGAGTTCTTTGTATAGTTATCCACAATAATAAAAAAAATATCGAGGTAGAGGCCCATGAGATGTCCGTTTTGCGGAAACACTGA